>NZ_JAPEHS010000129.1:0-4298 GCF_028823565.1 Psychrobacter sp. A3 | reverse complement strand
CGGCGATTTATCTCATTTTTATCACCATTTTAAAAATGAGGACACGCCCTAATAGCGGCTGATAGATTGCATCAATGGTTATGTATTATAAAAAGACTGTCTGCACAGATGGTCTTTTTTTATGCGCTTATGACATGACATTAAGTGCGCCAATATTATAGTGGATTGATTATAAAAAAATAGAATAAACAGATTGCAGCAAATCACACCAACAAAAAAGCCAGCACATTGGCTGGCTTCTTATCTGGCATACTTTACTTGCTATGATAGATTTATTAGAACTGTTTTACAAACGCAACGCCATATACCCATGGGCTGATATCGACTTCACCTAAGTCACTACCGTTTAGGCTAGCGTCAGTTTTGATGTCCTTGTAGCGCGCATCGATACGGAAAGATTCAGTAGGTGCATATGGGATGTCAAGACCGATGTGACCAGCAACGCCAACGCTATCGTCTAGCTCTAAATCATTACCGTTACCTAGGTAAACTCTTTCTTTAAAGAAAGTTGTATAGTTCACACCAACACCAACGAAAGGCTTCACATTCATAGGCAAGTTATAGCCGTCGAAGTGATACTGTACAGATAGAGTAGGGGGTAGATGCTGAGTTTTGGCATCAACTTCGTTACCATTTGCATCAGTTAGCGTGATGTCATGATGGAATGGGATGGCTGCTAGTAGCTCAACACCAACGTTATCAGCAATGAAGTATTCGCCACTGATGGTTGGGCGCACATCGCCATCAACATCTACTGATAAGCCATTGTCTAAAGTACCATTGTCGCTTTTAGGGTCAACATAGTGTGCACCGGCAGCGATACTCCAAGTACCAGCAGGAACGGCAAAAGCAGAAGTCATAGTAAGTGCAGTAGCAGCGGCTAAAACTAGGGATTGTAGTTTCATCGTTTGATTCCTTAACGTAATAGAGGATTATCAGTCAGCTAATGAGGGATGACAGTAGTGACCAATACATAATATTATGATTATTGACTAATCTGTAACATTATAACGCCATTATAATACAAAACCACTATTTCTGTAAGGTAATAAATGGTTATTCTCAGTATTAAGCCAAGACTTTTGTATAAAGTTATCGATATCGAGGTATTGTGAACTTTTAGAAGTGAATGATAGGTAAAGGATAAAGGTTTTATTTTATAAACGGAGGCGCGCCATACTATGCTTGGTTATTGTAGTAACTCTCCTCTGCGTTGTACTAACGCACGGACGATGCAGCTATTAAATGAAGTAGATGGCTGTTGTCCTGAGTGCCATCTGTTTTTGTTGCCTGCCCAAAATATCAGCCATCAGTTAAAGGTCGATGAACGGTTTTTACGATCGGCCATCTTGGCAATTGCCTTTACGCTACTGATAACTGTCTATATTTACTATAAAAATTTTGTATAATCTGAGGGCACACGCTAGCTGTGGATAACACGCAGCCGCCGATCGACGCCTTTTAAGTCAGCTTTGGCATTATGGTGGTCACGGTGATGTTTTTTGCGGCAATGGCGATTTATTTTATTTATCCACGCGCGGGTTTTACCGCATAAGGTCAGCATGCTATTCCAATCTATACGGCGCTTACGTTTTTTTGTTTATGATATTTTGCAAAACGATGAGCATGACACTCGGTTTAGCCGTTATGTGGACTACTTCCTGATTTTTTTGATCATGACCAATGTCGCCGCTGTGATTGCCGAGTCTGTAGACAGCTGGTATTACCCTTATCAAGACTATTTTATTTGGTTTGAAAATTTCTCTATCGTTATTTTTTCTATCGAGTATTTGCTGCGTCTGTGGAGTGTGGCCGAAGCCAAACCAGATAATACCACTTGGCGTCAGCGCTGGGAGTGGCTCAAAAGCCCGTCGGCGATGATTGACTTGATTGCAATCGTCCCTGCCTTTTTAAACTTCTTTGTCTCTATTGACTTGCGTTTCTTGCGTATTTTGCGTCTGTTTCGGATTTTGAAACTCACCCGCTACTTTGCCTCTATGCGTATCTTGCTGGTGGTCATTAGTAAAGAAAAAGGCTCGTTTCAAGCGGTTATCTTTATCTTGATAATCATGATTGTCACCGCCTCTAGCGGGATTTATTTGGTCGAAAATCACGCGCAGCCAGATGAGTTTGAGTCGATACCAAAGGCGATGTGGTGGGCGGTGGTGACGCTGACGACCGTCGGCTATGGTGATGTCATACCGATTACCAATGCAGGCAAGATATTGGGTGCCATCATTACCATATTGGGTGTGGGTCTGGCGGCATTGCCAGCTGGTATTTTGGCGACTGGTTTGGCCAATGAGCTGGCCCAGCGCCGCGAGGAGTTAGAGCAGCATTTTCGTGAGCAGCTGATTGACAGTGATTTTGATTTGGTGCAAAACCAGATGATGATTGACAAGATTCGCCGTGAGCTGGGGCTGGACAAGGAGCAGGCGCAAAATATCGTTTTACAAGTACTGCGTGAGCAAGAGCTTGAGCGCCGCGAAAGAGAGGTGGAAAGGCGGCAAAAGAATTACTGCCCGCACTGCGGCGAGCCGTTATAGCGCAGTGCACTACTCAACACGCGCTAGTCTTTTTTGTCCGTTTTTTGTTTGAGAGGTTTTTACAGCTTTATTTCGACAGCTTCATTCCTGCGATTTCATTTTTATGGTCTCATTTTCTGGTTTGAATGGCTGCAGTCAAACGCTGTGGTTGATTTCTCTTTATAGGCTTTTTATAGGCCTTGAGGGATAGGAAGGGCGCGCGCCAGTTCATAGGCGACTTGCTGCGCGGCTGTGGCCAAATCCTCTGCTGCCAGTGGTAAGTTTTGCAAAGTTAGATGCCAGTCATCTACTTCTCGGCGCAAATGAGCGACCCAAAGTGTTTGGCAGTCGCGTGGCAGCTGTTTGAGATTGACTTCAAAACAGCGATTGCCTTCATCATCACTCAGGTGTATCTCGCCTTTTTTGACTCGAGAAAAAGGGTGGCCGTGATAAGAGTTGGCCATCATGGCAATATGGGTGATATGCGCAGGAATTTTGTCTAAATACAGTCTGATCTGCTCTTGATCAAGCGGTGCCAAATACATGGCCTGTTCACCGCGATCTTTGCCATTTAAGCTATCGCCTTGATGGCGTACCGACTCCGCTTTGTCTCGCAGCTGCTTAAACCAAACGATATCGCTGATGGTGCAATTGTCATCGTATAACGCGCACGCGATGTCGATATCTATCGCGCCTTGGTTTTTTTTAAAACGTTTTAGCAGTCCCTTTGGCTCCATTCTGGTAAATTCGTAGTTTAGCGCAAAAAACAAAGTCCCCGCATCTAAGCCTAGTCCTCTTAAGCTGTCGGAAAGTAGTGGCGATGGGGTCGTGGTCGACATAGTATTCCTTTTACAATGGTTCGAGTTGCAATGGTTCGAGGATGTTATCGTGATTTGAGTCTGTAACGCTTAAGACAAGATAACACCAGTTAATCAGGCTTATTATCAGTGGCGCTATTGGCGCTGTTATCCAAGACGGCTCGATATAGCAGCTCGGGATGCGCATCGAGCAGGCCACTACCAAAGCCGCGTAACCACCAAACCAGCTGTGAGGTTAGGTTGACCGTGGCTTTGATGGTTAGGGTGTCGTCATCATTGACGGTGACGACTTGATCGTCACTAAGCTTACTTTCTGTCAGACTCTTGCCAGCTTGTTTGGTGAATTGTAGCTCAATGGCCGTGTTTTTGCCACGCTCAGGCAGCTCGCCAAACAACGGATGACTAAAGCCCATACTGCCTGCCTCCAAATAGGTATCGAGCTGAAAATCCTCTGGCGTTTGTGCCGGACTCTCTAAAATCTCGACGCTATCAAACCGGTGCAGAGCAAAGGTGCGAATGATGGCTTCTGGGTCATCGGTACGGGTCGCTAGTAAATAGATAATCACGCCGCGCTGAATGATGGCAATGGGGTTTAGCGTATATTCGCTGGCCTCACTTTTGTTGCTACGGGTGTAGCAGGCTTTGACCTGCAATTGATAAAAAAGCGCGTGATACAGATTGTCTTTGCTCTCGAGGTCAATGTGCGGGGCGATTAAGGGCTGGGTGGCAGGCTCAATGCGTACTCGGTCGATCCAAGAGTGCGTGACTTTACTGTTTTTTAGCTGTCGTCTTGCTAAATCAAACCAAGGAAACAGCTCGTCTAAAATCACGGGCGGTAATAGCTGGGTGAGGTTGGCCTCTACCATATTAAAAGCCACCGCTTGTGATAGATTCATATGCGGTAGGCTGTGTAGCGGGGCATCGTCACGCCAGCGCCAGCCTTGTGGGTTGGCGT
>NZ_JAPEHS010000128.1:0-4627 GCF_028823565.1 Psychrobacter sp. A3 | reverse complement strand
TATTTTTAACGATGAAGCGGCAAAAAAGAGTCCTGTCCCTGCGGGCTGATGCTAAAATTGCCCCATACTGCGTTACAAATCTCGCTAAGGCATCTGCATTATCGTCGCTTTGTGCCTTGTCTGGAACAATTTTAGCGATCAGCAGTGCCTATTTGCGAATGTTCAACACGCCCTATAGATAACTAGCGGCCAAATTGCGGACAAGCCTAGTCACCCTTAACGATTTCTGGCGGACCTTCTAGTAGCTCTTCATCCGCAAACTCATTGGCAGTATTGTGCTCAATCGACTCATCAGTGATAAAGCGCTGTTCGGCACGATACAGTATCAGCTCATCACGGTTGAACCCACGTATCATGGCATACAACATGACAAATACCACGATAGCAAAGGGAAACCCTGCGACGATAGCCGCCGCTTGCAAGGCGCCAAGCCCGCCCGCTGCCAACAAAATAGCCGCTACCAGACCTTGCATAATGGCCCAAAACAAACGCTGAATCTTAGGCGGATTGGTATCGCCGCCAGCAGTCAGCATGTCAATGACAAAGCTGGCCGAATCTGATGAGGTCACAAACCACAATACAATCATCAGAACGATCAACATCGTCGTGGCTTTGGTAAATGGATAAAACTCCATCAGCTTAAAGATGGCGCTACCATAATCGTTTTGTACCACCTCGATAAACCCAGGGTTACCGATCAGCTCCATGTCTACTGCGACACCGCCAAAGGTCGTGAACCAGAAAAATAAAATAATCATCGGAATAAATAACACGCCGAGCAAAAACTCACGAATGGTACGACCACGAGAGATACGCGCGATAAATACCCCGACAAATGGTGACCAGCTGATCCACCATGCCCAGTAAAATATCGTCCATGAAGACTGCCAATCACCTTTACTATAGGCCTCACTCCAAAAGCTGAGCTGGACGATGTTTTGTATATAGTTGCCGGTGTTTTCGACCAAGCTGTCCATGATGTACTGTGTGGGTCCCATGATAAAAGCAAACCCTAACAACACAAAGGTCAAAACAATATTGGTATCACTTAGGCGTTTGATACCCTTATCCAAGCCCATTAGCAATGAGCCACAGGCAAGTATGGTGATAAAGGCAATTAAGATCACCTGCATGGTGACAGAATTAGGTAAACCAAATAACCCCTCAAGTCCAGAGTTAATCTGCAATACGCCAAAACCCAAGGTAGTAACCACGCCAAACATGGTACCAAAGACCGCTAGTGTATCGACCGTATGTCCCCACTTGCCATAGATTTTTTGGCCCAATATCGGGTAGAGACTAGAGCGAATCGATAAAGGCAAGCCACGGCGAAAATGAAAGTAAGCCAATGACAACGCCACGATGGCATAAATAGCCCAAGCGTGTATCCCATAATGCAAAAATGAGATATTCATCGCTTGTTTGGCAGCCTCTACTGTCTCGGCCTCACCCAGTGGCGGCGCCATAAAGTGATAGACAGGCTCTGCGGTGCCCCAGTACATGATGCCGATACCGATACCCGCTGAAAACAGCATACCTATCCAAGATGGCAGGCTATATTGCGGGGTTTCGGTTTGATGACCTAAGCGGATATCACCGTATTTGCTAAAGATTAAATACAGACACAGCGCCACGGCCACGTTCATTAAAATAATAAACATCCAACCAAAGCGGTTGGTGATAAAGCTTTGTACACTAGTAAATATCGTATCTGCTAGCTCATGAAACAAAGCGCCGAATATAATAAACCCCACAATCAATATTGCAGACGCAATAAACACCGGTTTATTTACTCGCGGAAAAGGCCCTAAGCGACCTATTTTGAGTTCACTCATCTTAGTTATCCAATATGTTAGGGTGAGTTACCTTAACAATATGTTACCCATTTATCAAACCTCGCCCTCAATTGTTAAGTTTTGATACAAAAAAAATAGCCCTGAATTCTCAGAGCTATTGTGGCATGACTGTTTAATAGGTGACTTAACACAGTGAATTAGCACTGTTTTTCGCGGCGCTAGCCTACACATAAAGACTAGTCACCTTTGACAATCTTTGGCGGCCCCTTTAATAACTCTTCATCGACAAACTCATCAGCGGTATTGCGATCGATAGACTCATCCGTAATATACTGCTGCTGCGCGCGGTACAAAATCAAGCGATCACGGCTCAAACCGCGCCATAACGAATACATCATCACAAAGATGACCAATGCAAATGGCAGACCTGCAACGATGGCAGCGGCTTGTAATGCGTCCAATCCACCTGCAGCCAACAAAATCGCCGCGATTAAACCTTCCATCGTCGCCCAAAACAAACGCTGAATCTTGGGCGGATTGGTATCACCACCAGCAGTCAGCATATCGATGACAAAACTGGCCGAGTCAGAGGAAGTCACAAACCACAGGACAATCATGATGACGAGCAACAACGTAATTGGCTTGGTCAGTGGATAGTACTCAATCAGTCTAAAAATCGCACTGCCGAAGTCTGCATTTACCGCGTCGACCAATCCTGGACTCACCAAAGCGGGGTCAAGGGCGGTGAGCAGCTCCATATGGATGGCCACCCCGCCAAAGGTGGTAAACCAAAAAAACAAAATCGTCATGGGAATAAGCAGCACGCCAAGGGTAAACTCACGAATGGTACGACCACGGCTAATACGTGCGATAAACACCCCAACGAACGGCGACCAGCTAACCCACCATGCCCAATAAAAAATCGTCCAGCTACTTTGCCAATCGGTATTGCTATACGCCTCGCCCCAAAAGCTCAGTGGCACCATAGCGGCCAAATAGTTTCCGACGTTTTCAAAAAAGCTATCAAAGATAAATAGTGTCGGGCCCAAAACCACCATAAACGCCAGTAGCAAGCCTGTCAGACCCATATTGATATCACTTAAGCGCTTGATACCTTTATCAAGGCCCAACATCAGCGAACCACAAGCCAGCAGCGTGATAAAGGCAATAATAGCAAACTGCACACCGACACTGTTAGGAAAACCAAATAGGTTTTCGAGGCCTGAGTTGATCTGCATCACCCCCAACCCCAGCGAAGTGACTACCCCAAACATCGTGCCAAATACCGCTAAAACATCGACAGTATGGCCCCAGCGTCCATAGATTTTTTGCCCCAATATCGGATACAGAGTCGAGCGTATAGACAGCGGCAACCCCCGTCTAAAGTGGAAGTACGCTAAAGATAGCGCCACGATGGTATAAATCGCCCATGCATGCAGCCCCCAATGCAAAAACGAGAAGTTCATCGCTTGCTTGGCAGCCTCCACGGTCTCAGCCTCACCCAGCGGTGGTGCCATAAAATGATATAACGGCTCGGCGGTGCCCCAATAAACCAGCCCAATACCGATACCTGCTGAAAACAGCATACCTATCCAAGAGACCAAGCTATATTGCGGACGCTCCGTCTGTTTACCCAAACGTATATCACCATAACGACTTGCGATCAGATATAGGCAAAATACCAGCGCCACGTTCATCAATAGAATAAAAAACCAACCGAAGTTGGTAGTGATAAAGCTTTGTAAAAACCCAAATAGTGCGCCTGCCGCTTCTGTAAAGAGCACCCCAAATATAATAAAGCCAACAATCAAAATACTTGATGTGATAAAGACTGGCTTATTGACCCTTGGGAAAGGACCCATTCTTTCAACTTTTACGTCATTCATCCGTTAATATCTCACCTCCTAAAGAAGCTTACCTTAACAAACCAACCTTTATTTATCAATTAATTACACAATTTCACTCAATAAAAATACCGCTAAAACACAGCTGATACTATATTTCTATTTTGGTTTTATTAGGGCGTGTTGACTGACCAACTGTAACAGTTTGGCATCCTTGCCGTCTTCGAGCAGCCACACTCGCCCATCGACGGCCAACACACTACGCACCCGCTCCCCCATATCGTACCGATAACGCTCACCTGCTTTCTCACTGCCATTGTTGCTGTCAAGGCGCACCACCATCAGCGCTTGTGAGGACAGGCCACTGATAAGCGCATGCCCTTGCCATGCAGGAAAGTCGTTATGACGGCCGGATGCATAAATGCTCATTGAAGACGGTGAGATAACAGGCGTCCAAGTGATATGAGGCGCAGCAAAATCAGGCCGCGTATCATGATCAGGAATATCAGTCCCATTATAATTGCGGCCGTTTGAGACGACCGGCCAGCCGTAGTTACGGCCTTTTTTGATCAAATTAAACTCATCACCGCCGCGCGGCCCCATCTCATGCGCCCAAAGTCTGCCTGCATCGTCAAATACCATACCAAGAACATTGCGATGACCTATCGACCAAAACTGCTTGGCAATCTCGTGCTTATCTTCGGTAAATGGGTTGTCCTTTGGCACAGAGCCATCTGGATGTAACCGTATGATTTTTCCCAAGTTGCCACTCATATCCTGCGCGGGGGCTTTTTGTTGGCGATCGCCCGAGCTGATATATAGATACTGACCATCAGGGGAGAAGAGCAAACGATGGCTATAGTGACCTTGACCGCGTACCTTTGGGGCTTGCTCCCAGATAGGCACCAGCGCTTGTAAGCTTGGCGTCTCAGTATCCAGCCCCGTTAGTGCCGCTTTGATGACTTTTGCCCCAAACTTGCCGCTATC
>NZ_JAPEHS010000127.1:0-4701 GCF_028823565.1 Psychrobacter sp. A3 | reverse complement strand
TTTACGGTCAGTGTGGCTATTTTTGAACGCTATTGCTGCAGCGTTTGGGTTTCATGGATTGGCTCTGCTGGATTGTACTGCTCAAAAGGCGGCGTCAATCCATTGCGATTGTTTTCTTTCATAGATTTGGCAACCTCAGGCGGCATGTAGTTTTCGTCGTGCTTGGCCAGCACTTCCCCTGCGACAAAGGTCTCGCCTTGCATTTTACCTGTAGCAACCACGCCTGAGTTTTCAGCAAATAAATCTGGCAAGATACCTTGATAAGTCACAGGCACTGTCGATTCAAAATCGGTAATCGCAAACTCCACACTCAGCGGATCATTTGGTGCTCGCTGCACGCTGCCAGCGACGACCATACCTCCAGCACGGATACGCTTATTTTGCGGCGCTTCCCCTTGAGCGATGGCCGTTGCATCAAAATAGTAGTCAGTCTGCTGCCCAATGGCATAGATGACCAACGCCACGGCTATCGCGGCTCCTGCCAGCGTAAACATCACCCACATCAGTTTTTTGCGACGAACTGCGTTCATACCACTACCTCATTGATGAGTCACTGTCTTATAGTCAAACCATTCTAAAAATAACATAGTGCTATTGAGATAAATGTTGCGAGCATCGAACGATAACAGCACGCAAGTAAAATTTATACCAGTAGCGTGTTTAAACCTAAAACGATTTTACTTTGAACTGACCATATCAGTCATATCCAATGCAATATAAACCCATAAAACAGAAAATATTAAAGAAACCACCATTAGAAAAACCTTTTTTAAATATTTTTCTAATCGTACTTTCTAATAGCTATATAGTAGCATTTTTTGCATCAATCAATAAGCCCCCAAGCCTTCATATCGCCATATAATGACGATATAAACACCCTGGTCTTACGGGCTAAACTGATGATGTTCAGATGATTTTTTGACTACTTAGTTGTAGGACTGGAGGTGTTGGCAGTACGCTGTGCTTGCCGCGCTTGCTGGATGGTCAATTGCTTAATCAGCGCTTGTCGCTGTCTGCGGCTATAAAGAATAAAAGCCAGCACCACACCCACGGTAATCGCCCAACACGACCAGACAAACACGCCATGCTTACCCATGGCGATAAACTCAGACACGCTATAAAAATAAGGCTGCATCATCATCTCCTAGCCGTTATTTGTTTTGTCCACGAATATATTCTTTGACCCAAGCCTTGCCCTGATCGCGGTACAAAATCAAAGTATTGGTGCGATAAATCGCCAAGGTCGCCACCAGTAAATAGCTACCGACGACCATAAGCAGCAGCGGCATCCACATATCGGCTGACATTTTTGGTGCAGCGGTCAAGGTAAAAGTCGAGCCTTGGTGCAAGGTGTTCCACCACTGTACCGAGTATTTGATAATTGGCAGGTTGACCGCACCGACGATGGACAAGATAGCTGCCGCTTTGCCGCGGTTGGCGGTATGCTCAAAGGCGGCAAACAGCGCCATGACGCCCGCGTACAAAAACGCCAAAATCAGCATCGAGGTCAAACGCGCGTCCCAGACCCAATACGTCCCCCAAGTGGGTTTTGCCCAAATAGAGCCGGTGATTAAGCTGATCACACAAAGCAAAAACCCCAGCGGCGCGAGTGCTTGCGCTACCAAACTGGCCGTCTTGATTTTCCAAACCAAAAAGATAACCCCCAACACCGCAAGGGCAAAATAGATGGAGATGGCCAGACTGGCTGCCGGTACGTGGATAAATATAATACGGTAGCTGTTGCCTTGTAAGTAGTCAGGCGGCGCAAATGCCAGCCCCCAAACACTACCGATCGCAAGGCAAATACTGGCAAGTATGGCAAGCCACTTGACCCAAGGCGCAAAAATGCGAAAAAACTGCTTGGTACCAACAGTGGTCAAAAAGCCTTGCCAAATGCGCTGCCACAGGCTAGGAGATGAGACATTATTCAGGTTGGGCATGAGGATAAACCTATTTACACAGCATAGTAGTTTGACAGATAGGGCATCATGGACGCTACGACATCATGATTGCTACTATCCGCTAACCTGCCGGCGTTAAACACTGGATAGAATCTACAAGCGACTTGTTTGTATCGTTAATTGGCTATTATAGCAAAGTTGCCCGTTTTCAACATGCTGTTGATATAAAGGTTTTTTTAATTGAGCCACGCCATCTTTAAGGTCATAGCAATCACCCATGGCATCACCAGCACAGAGATGATGCTGCCAGCTAATAACAGCGCTAGTATCGGCAAACCATTGAGACCTGTGGCAAACAAATCCACCGCCCCAGTGGCAAAAATCAGTACCGGAAGCTGCATGGGCAAAGCTATCAGCGGCACCAGCACAGCACCGTTTTTTAATGACAGTGTCAAACTACTGGCAACGGCAGAGAGCATCAGCAGCATCGGACTGCCAGTGACGATAGAGGCTAGTAATATCCACGCCTCAAACCAGCTAAGCTGAAATAGCGGCACCGCCAATAAGCTGAGCACGGCCACAATCCCACTACTAAAGATCCAATGGATGACTAAGCGGACAAGTACCCAAAGCGGTAGCGATGCTCTGGCAACCACCAACTGCGCCAGCGTGCCATTATCGAGCGCGGGCTTAAACAGCCCATCAACCCCCATCACCAATGACAAGAGCGCGGCAATCCACACAGCAGACACGCCTAAACGCTGCAATAGCGCAGGCTCACTACCGACGGCCAGCGGAAACAAGGTAATAATCACTAAAAACAGTACGAGCGGATATAACCACTGTACCGCTCCTTGCTGCTTGACCTGCCATTCGCGCCGCCAGAGCTGCCCAAAGCTGATACCGCGCGTACCGTCGGAGGTATTTGAGCGCGGCTTTGCCGCTTGCATTAGTGCAGACTGTACTGGGCTATCTGTCATGATCCATCCTTTTACTGAGACTCATCGCCCTTATACCATATAATCTGACAAATCGAGCATTTGATTGGCGACGCCGACGGCCTGATGACTGGTCATTAATATCGCACCGCCCGCACTGGCAAAGTCGCACAGCCTATCCTCCATTCGTGCCACCATATCGACATCTAGCGCGGTAAACGGCTCATCCAGCAGCCATAACGGTGTCACCGCAGGCGTCAATAAATACAATCTAGCAAGAGTAATACGCCGTGTCTGCCCAGCGGATAGATGGCTTGAGCTTACGGTCTCAAAGCCTTGTAACCCTACCCACGTCAGAGCAGCATCAATGTCAGTGCTGCTTGGCGCGATGCCATATAGATTGAGCAAAAACGTCAAGTTTTGTGCGACTGTCAGATTGGGATGGATACCCAGCTGATGCGAGACATATAACGGCTGTACAGGTAAGCTCTCGACGCCTTGATAGCGCACGGTACCTGTCAGTACCGGCAGTAGTCCTGCCAGCTGCATGAGTAGCGTCGTCTTGCCCGTACCATTGGCACCGATGAGATGGCAGATATCCCCTGTAGACAGTGTGAGCGCGACCTTTTCGCATAGGAGAGTCTCACCGCGCTGGACGGTCAGCTCAGCGAGCGCAAGTAAGGGTGCATCCAGTACCGTCATCAAATCTCTCATTATTTATTAAGCGTTAGCAATATTCATCACAACAAAACACCGCGTTCGTGACATAATAGTTGATGCGCTTACCATTCACAAAAACTTGTCCGTGCTTCCTAAATGAATAAGGCTGACACTGACAATCGTATTTTTTGGGGTTGATATTACCCCAGCCACACAGTATAACAAATTGTCCATCACTATGACCTCAAAACCTATGCCGACTTCACAAGATAACCCTAGTTTAGAAACCCACCCTGCCCCCTCTCAGAGGCAAACAGCAGATGTCCAGCCAAGCACTCAGCCAAACAGCCAGTCAAACACTAGCGCTGGCGCGCCTCTCAGTCTTGATAGTATCATCGAGGCACAAGTTGGCTTTATGCAGCAATGGCTTAGGGCACAAGCGGATACCTTGAGCGTGCAGGCATGTCAGTGGTTTGGCGAGCAGCCATTATGCCAGTACCTACAGGCTGATGATTTAAAGCGCCTCATCAATGACGGCTTATTACAGCAGCCGATGAGCGACGTCATGCGCACCGATATCCGTGATATCCTGCATACCGTTATCTACCATCCGATCAATGATAATGTCCCATTGTCTGAGCTGGTAGACGACACCCAAGTCGAGACCCTTGCCAGCTATATCGGCCGTCACGACGAGCAGCGCAACGCCCTTATTCATACGCTCATCGGCAACGAAACCTTTGCTGACCTACTCACCCAGACGCTTTATCACGCTATCAATGATTTTATGGAAAATACGCTCGATAAAGCAGGTGGCGTGGGCAAACTGATGAAGCTTGGCCGCAGCTCATTTGAAAAAGCCACCAATAAAAACTTAGATGAGAAGCTGCAAACTTATTTGCACCGTAACATTAAAGACTTGACGCAGCGCGCAGAGACCAATGCTCAAACGCACTTGTCTAACGATGAGGTCGCGCGGCTGTTGGTCATGGGCTGGTCACGTATCAAAGACCTACCGATCAGCGAGATACAAACATACCTAAATGACGAGGCCGATAATAACAGTATCGAGCATATCGAAGCCAGCATTCAGCAAAGCTATAACCGCTTGCGCTTATCGCCCTATCTGCGCAGTCTAGTAGCAGCCAGCATCGACACGTGGTACAGCAATCATCAATCAGACACCATTGCGGCAGTGGCGG
>NZ_JAPEHS010000126.1:0-4886 GCF_028823565.1 Psychrobacter sp. A3 | reverse complement strand
TATACCAGTAGCGCGTTTAAATCCATAACAGTTTTACATTCAGCTAACTATACATTGTCTGTCAACGTGGAACTGGTATAAATAGCAGACTGTTTTCTTTATCAGCGGCCAAATAGCTATCACCATGCAGCAATGAGGCTGAATGATAAGGCACCAAAGCCGTTGGGATAAAACGGCGCGCCGCATCGATATGCTGGATTGAATCATCAAAAAAGATATGCGGCGCAAAGGTTCTGAGCACCGCTGTCTTTTCTAGTCCACCCAAAAAAAACGCCATATCGACATTGACGCCCCACTCTCGCAATGTTTTGATGGCCCGCAGATCGGCAGGGGCATTGCGAGCGGTTACCAGAGCGATTTTTATCGGAGAGTAGCTAAGCCCTGCTGGCAGACGCTCTTGCAAGTTTGAGAGCTTAATCAAGAGCTCGGCATACGGCCCCTTCTCTATCGGCAAATCCCGCATTTTGGCTTCACGGTCATGAAAGGCGCGTAACCCTTTTTGCTTATAAAGCAGCTCACCTGAGTCATCAAAGAGCACCGCATCACCATCAAAAGCGATACGCAGCTGCTGAGTATCCAGCTCATAAGTATTGACAGGCGTCGCATCCAAGATGGCACACGCACAAATATTGGCATCCGCAACTTGCTGCGCGTCCTCGCGATTGGTGGTCAAAAACAAGTCCACATTAAAATCATCGATATAAGGCGCCACCGGGCTACCTGAGATAAAAGCCGATCGAGAAATATTGAGGCTATGCTCACGAATGGCATTGAGAACCTGAATACCAGTATCAGGGCTGCTTTTTGAGACGATAACCACCTCAACCAGCGGCGCTTCTAGCTCAGTTTCTTGACTGTCAGCCTGACAGTATCTGTTCAGGTTTAGCAGCGCTTTTATCAGGGGATAGCCTGCACCAATGCTCAAAGGATCGTTTTCGCGCTCCGTCATATAATCGCGAAACACTTTAATGGCCGTATCAGGATGCTGCGCTAATAACTGCGACAAATAGCTCTCAGACTCCGTTAAATCAAACAGTGCTGTTGCAGAGATCGCTACAATCAACGTATTACTAAAATCAACTGCCATAATAAAAGGCTCTCACTTGTCAGGCTACATGGTAGGGTTTATTGTAACAAGGCGCTATCAGAAGATATATGGCGCTTTTATGACTGGCACTGGCATCGATAGTGAGCGTGATCGTTCAATTATTACAACAAAAAAGCCATATTGCTTTATAAACAATATGGCCATTTAAACACAGTTACCGTTTAGACTACTATCTGAGAAAGGTTATGCTAGCAGTACTAGAGAAATCGCAGGGAACGCCACCAAAATCACCAAGCGAATCACATCGGAAACAATAAACGGCGCCACCCCTCGAAACATATCGGACAGCTTAATATGCGGTGCCATCGCCTTAATCACAAAGATGTTCATACCCATCGGCGGCGTAATCAGTCCAAGCTCTACCGTCAGTACCGCGATGATACCAAACCATACCGGATCAAACCCTAAGGCTATAATGATCGGATACACCACCGGAATGGTGATGACCAGCATCGCCAAGGCATCCATAAATAGCCCTAATAAGAAGTACATGATCAAAATACAAATCAGCACCACCATCGGACTCACCGCCAAGGTACCAATCCAGCTCGCTAAGGTATATGACAATCTAGAGACTGAGATAAAGTAGCCCAGTGCCTCTGCACCTAGTAGCATGAAAAACACCACTGCAGATAATGCTAAGGTTTCAATCAACGACTGCTTCAGTCCCTTCATACGCATACCTTTGGCAAACGCATAAGCCCAAGAAATGAACGCCCCGACAGCAGCGCCTTCCGTTGGGGTAAACAACCCAAAGAAAATACCAGCGATAATAACGATGAAGATAAAGCTAAAGGGAATGAGTCCTGTCAACGCTACAAGCTTGGCTTTCCATGAGGTAGATTCACCGCGCTGCGCCAAGTGCGGTTTCCAGCGTACCATGATCATGACAGTGATCGAATACATGACCATGCCTAGCATACCGGGCAAAAATCCTGCAATAAACATGTCACCGACCGACTGCTGGGTCAAAATGGCATAAACCAGTAAGGCAATACTGGGCGGAATCATAATCCCAAGTGTACCACCAGCCGCTAAAATGCCGCAGGCAAAGCCTGGCTGATAGCCATACTTTTCCATTTGCGGTAAGGCCACTTTGGTCATGGTAGAGGCGGTCGCTAACGATGATCCCGAGATTGAGGCAAAGATACCCGATGAACCGATACCTGCGATTCCCAAACTGCCCCTAACACCGCCAAAGATGGTGCGGGTTGCTTCAAACAATTTGCCTGCCATACCAGAATGAGTAGCAAAAACGCCCATCAAGATAAATAACGGAATGGCACTAAAGTCATATTTGGCTAAGACATCTACGGGGAGGTCTTTGAGCATTTGTACAGCGCCACTCGGTGCCGTCACAGCGCCAAAGCCGACCAGACCAACACCAAGCATAGCAAGGGCAACAGGTACTCGTAAGACGACGAGTAGGATCATGACAACTAAGCCAATGGCTCCAACGATTTCTGGACTCATGCGCCTGTCTCCTCAGCGTCAAAAAACTCGCCTGTCTTAAAGATATTGATGGACTCGATCAAGGAGCGAATGGCCAGCAAAGCACTTAAAAAGGCGCTGACAAGATAAATTGGCATCATTGAAACCCGCAAATCTTGGGTGACTTTGCCAAACTCGATAGCATCAACGGCGCTCTCAAACAGCCCCCAAGCAAAGACGGTACCGATGATAAAGAACCCCAGCATAAAGACGCCCATCATATAGCCTTTGATAGACTTGGGCATCTTTTGGGTGAAAACATCAACAATGATTTGTGAGCGTTCGACAAAAGCGGCAAAGGCAGCTAATAGCGCAAACAGCATAAAATAAGAAACAATCTCGACGCTGCCTTTGACAGTGAAACCAAACTCACCGCCGGTGAGCTTGAAGATATAACGGGCGGTAACATCTAGCATGGTGGTCAAAACGATGATGATCAGACTGATACCACCGATGAGCTGACATAGCCGTGAGATGAAGGTACTGATTTTGACCAAGTAGGCCATGCGGCGACTCCTTTAGGTTAGACCTTGCAGGCGGCGCTGGCGGCTTTGGCTTTTTCGTAGACACTATCTGCATCTAGGCCCAAAGCATTTACATCTTTAAGATATTTCTTTGTGCCTTCTAATAACGGGCCTCGCCAATCTGGATCATTTAATGGATCTGGAATCTCCACAATCTCATCACCTTTAGCTTGAGCCGCCTTTATTGCCATATCGTCATGTTTATCAAATACTTCACCTACCTTTTTGGCAAGCGCCATGCCTGAGTTGTTATCAAGAACTTGTTTTAAATCATCAGGCAGGGCGTCGTATTTGTCCTTATTCATCGTGACCATCAGGGCAGAGCTATAAAAAGGAATATTGGTATGATACTTGGTGATTTCGTCTATTTTAAAAGCTGTCACAGCTTCCCACGGAAAGCTCAAACCATCGACGACACCGCGCTGTAAAGAAGTATACATATCATTAGCAGGCAGACCCACAGGCGAGGCTCCAGCACTTTCTATGATATCACCAGCGACCGCAGAAGGACGACGAATACGCATGCCCTTCATATCTGCTGGCGTGCGTATTAGCTTATCGGTCGTGTGCAAAGAGCCAGGTCCAGCACCATACATAAAGAGGAGATGTGAGTCTTCATACTCACCGGCCAAGGTGCCGTCATCATAGAGGGTTTGTAGCATACAGCCCATCTGTGTGGCAGAATTAGACAAACCTGGAAGCTCAGTGATCTGCGTTAATGGAAAACGTCCGCTGGTATAACCATGCGCTTGTGAGCCAATATCTATGGTGCCTTTAGCAGCGGACTCATAGGTCACGTCAGCTTTTGCAAGACCTGCTGAAGGGTATAGCTCAACTTTTAATCGGCCATTAGAATCAGTTTCGATTTGCTTGGCCCATGGCTCAAAAACTTCTGTACTGATTGAGGAGGTTGCAGGCCAAAAATGAGAAAAACGTAGAACAGTGGTTTCTTGAGAATTTGCTGATACACCGTCGGCACTATCCGCAGATTGATTTGAACAACCAAAAAGACTCGCGGCAGCTAATGCACCAATCGAAAAAAGGGGAGCTAACTTCATTATCAATTCCTTTTGATAACTGTAAGAATAAAGGTCAAAGACAGACTTAGTATTTATCTCGTCAAATCACTTATGACGTTACAAGCCTAAAACATCCTTTTATAGACCTGTAATAAATATTACTATTTAAAATTAGCAGTTATAATGATATAAGTCAAATCATTTTGAATGCATAAACTTGTTATTAAGCCAAAAGCCGCTTACTAGAACCAAAGCTAATAACAGCCCACCCACAAAAAAAAGCCCCCAACACTAAGTTGGGGGCTTTTTAGGAATAGGGAGCTGACGATGACCTGAGAACCGTTAAAAAATTGCATGCCAATTTTAGGTTCGCAAGAGCTATTCCTTTAAATAGGAATAGCTGCGTAGGTCACATGGTAATGACTAAATTAAAGATAAAAAAAAGAGCCACCCGGTTAAGGATGACTCTTCTTAGAATAGGGAGCTGACGATGACCTACTCTCACATGGCCGGAGCCACACTACCATTGGCGCAACGATGTTTCACTTCTGAGTTCGGGAAGGGATCAGGTGGTGCCATCGTGCTATTGTCGTCAGCAAAGGGGGTTAGATATGAGTCTGTTGTTTTGTATGACTTATCACACTACTTGACTGAATCAAGAGTAATAGGTGATATCGATATAATGCTTGATACAAACCACTTGGGTGTTGTATGGTCAAGCCAAACGAGCAATTAGTACAGGTT
>NZ_JAPEHS010000125.1:0-4915 GCF_028823565.1 Psychrobacter sp. A3 | reverse complement strand
TTGCGCCTTGTCTGGAACAATTTTAGCGATCAGCAGTGCCTATTTGTAAATGTTCAACACGCCCTAATAGCCAACCAGATGACACAGCCAGTTTAACAGCCTAGCTCACCATGAGGCTAGGCTTGCAGCACTGCGCTGAGTAATAAAGCCATCTGGCGTCTGGCCATTATCTGCTTGCCAACGCTGAAACGCCCTACGCGTATTGGTGCCTACGATACCGTCAGCACCTTTGGTATCGTAACCCATGCTGGTCAGGCGCTGCTGGAGGTTGCGTACTTGCACAGTCGATAATGGGCGCTCATAACGTGGCCATGATTTATATAGACCACCTTGCCCTGCCAGCGCTTTGCCCAACAAGCTGACCCCTAGGGCATAGCTTGATGAATTATTATAGACTTTGATCACATCAAAATTGGGACTGAGCAGCAGTGCAGGACCATCTTTGCCAGCCGGTAGCCACAACTCCATCTGGGTATTGGCATCCAAAGACACATCATCGATGGTATCGATACCAAGCGCCGCCCATCTGGCCGCCGACTGTTTGCTGCCAACAACGGCATAATCAAAAGATGCAGGAATCCTCACTTCATAAAAAGGCGCTAAGCCACGTACCCAGCCTGAGTTACTCAGATAATTGGCAGTAGACGCCAATGCATCTCCCGTTGCCCAAGGGTTGCGGTGACCATCACCATCGCCATCTACCCCTTGTTTGAGCCAAGTATCAGGGATGAATTGGGTTTGCCCCATGCCGCCCGCCCAAGAGCCATCAAGCTGTGACCATGACACATCGCCGCGCTGCAATAACGAAGCAAGCGACAACAACTGAGTTTCGGCAAACTCTTGGCGACGACCGTCATAGGCAAGGCTGGCAAGCGAGCTTGGAATGCTACTGTTGCCCGTCACCGCGCCATACGAAGACTCCATCCCCCATATTGCCGCGATGATTTCGGCATTGACGCCATACTGCGACTGTAACTGGGACAAAAACGCCCGCTGCTCTGCAAACTTACGCTTACCTGTGCTGACTCTGCCGTCTGATACCGCCGAATCCACATACTCCCACGGCATTTTAGAAAACTCAGGCTGCCCTGAGTCTAAAGAGATGACTTGCTGATTGAGATACGCCAAATCTAGCAGGCGGCGGATGGTCTGTGCATCATGACCTGACGCCATGGCGCGCATAGAAAAATCCGACTTCCAGTCAGAAAAACTGCCATAGCTTGGTTTTGCGACTGGCTGGGGTTTGACAACAGGTTTGGGGGTCGGCTTGACCTGAATGGTCTGAGTTTGAGTAATCTGTACGTTAGCCTGACGCACAGGTTTGCTAGGTTTTTGCATCGCTTGCTGGCTGGTACAGCCCACCATGACTAGCGCTGGGAAAAGAGCAATATAGTGTTTTTTTAAAATCATAAGAAGTCTCAGGTGTGAATAAGTACTATCGGTAAGCCATACCGTTGCCAAAAATCAGAGTAATAAGCATAGAGTAACTATATACCACTCATCAACATATCGCTCATCAGTCGTTTATCATCTTTTTAGGGCTTGGGATAACTTAGCAAATAAAAACCAGCAGCGGTAGAGCAGCAATGCTAGGCCGTGCTGCACAATCAATCATGGCGCTGACAAAGACTAGCGTCCCAATACTGCCCGTGGATCAATAGGGTTGCCATTTAAGCGTACTTGAAACTCCAGGCCCACTTGATTGGTTTGGCCACTACTCCCCATATTGGCAATACGTTGGCCTCGCTGCACCGCGTCCCCTTCTTTAACCAAAAGCTGGCTATTGTGAGCGTAGGCAGTGATATAGTTGTCACTATGACGAATCATGATCAGATTGCCATATTCAGGCAGACCGTTACCTGCATATAGCACTGTCCCTGATTGGCTCGCCAGTACAGGGTCGCCGATATTGCCAGCAAACCACATGCCCATCGTGCCAGCCGCCGCATCAAAGTTACGTGTCACTTGGTTGCGGCTCGGGTACTCATAGCCTGACGTGGCGTTTGCCGTGACTTCATAGACAGGGCTGGTGTTAGTAGGTGTGCTGGTGACAGGCCGGTTGTAAGTAGGCTGTGGCCGTGTCTGAGCAGGCGCGTTATAGCGATTGTTATTGGCAGCATTTGGCTGTCCTTGCCAGAGCTTTAGCCATTGACCACTATAGATGGTGTATTTGCTATCTAAGCCATTGATCGCACCAATGTGACGATAATTTAGGCCATAACGGGCGGCGATTTGGCTGACGGTATCACCGCGCTGGACCAGATGGTAGTTAGGAACCCCTTGTGCGTTGGTGATGATCTTGGGCGCAGCTTGGTTTGCTGTCTGATAAGTAGGTTTGGTGGCACAGCCTACCATCGTTAGCGCAGCGGCGGCCATGCTACCAATCAACACCGACGTTGCAAGGTGCGATCCTGTGTTAAGCTTTTTCATACAAGGTTCCTATTCTTTCTCTCACTCATCAGTTTTTGTCTCATTGAGTGGTTTGTGTGCCACTCATACGTATTATGCTTTTTGGGTCATCTATCCTATGGCCACAGACCTCAGCTGTCTATGATTTGTGCTATTACTCCTGCCTTTATCGCCTCAATTATCTTCATAAGGCCAAACTCGACAACGTCTCTAACGCTGCTTTTGGCGCATGGTGTAATCGCACAGGCGATAGGCTGATATAGTTTTCGGCCACGGCTTTATCGTCGTTCATCACACCTGCCACCTCATAGGTTTGCTGGTATAAGGGGTTAGGCGCCTGACGATCTAGCAATCGGGTCGTTTCGTCACCCTCCTCATCATGTAACGCTGACGCGACGTGGGCGTTTTTGCGTTTGCGTAACGACAGCCAATACGCATCTCGCCCGCGCGGATCTACCATGTGATGGACAGGGCGCGCAATCTGAGCATGGCCAAGCGTGGTGATTTTTCGGCCTTTTATCTCAGCACTACTGTGCACATCAGGAATATTAACGTTTAATACGTGATAGGGCAAACTTTTACACATCGACAAAATAGCGGTCTCACGAATGAGCTTGGCAATCTCCTCAGCAGCCACTTTATAGTGACTGGCATCCTCTTGCCCTCGTCGTTTGCCTGCCTTTTTTCCTTTGACACCGCCGCCTACCAAAGAAGTGGCAATCGCCGGTATACCAAAAATCTGAGCGGTCAATGCCGCGCCAAAGGTACCAGAAAACAAGACATCTTGTCCCAAATTGGCGCCTGAATTGATGCCGGTGACGATACAATCAAAGTCCGTATCACGGTACAGCTCGTGCAATGCCAGATAAATACAGTCGGCAGGAGAGCCATTGACAGCGACAAAACCTGACGGCAACTGATGAGCATACAGCGGCTTTGAGACACTAAGCGAGCTTGCGCAGCCACTTTGCTCTTCGCTTGGGGCGACGACGACAACCTCACCGATGGTCGATAGTGCCTGAGCCAATGCCAATAGTCCTGGCGCGTGTACGCCATCATCATTGCTAAGTAAAAATCTCATATTTGCTCGTTGTTTTTGTCTTTGACCGTTTGTCTGCTTTTCAGCCTTTTTGTCATAATATTGCTATACTCGGCGCAGCATTGCTTAGATGATAGGCCATTATGAAAACGGTTGATTGGTAAAATTTATCGCCCAATGATACCTTCTTCCTTATACTTATAAATTGTGCTAACTCACTACCCATGGTAAAGATCATCAGCGCGCCCTGCTGGTATCGTAAGTAAAAGCGCAAAAAAGCAAAAGGGCAAAAATAAATGGCGATTATACCCCAATCATACACTGACGCACACATAGCAGACCAAACCATAGATGCAATAGATACAAATATGAAGGCTCACAGCCTAAAGTATTCAAGGCTTTACAGCTTTACCCTGAACTATTTATGGCAGAGCGTCATACCGACAGTACAGATTAAATGATAAGCAAAAACTTGCCATTAGGTTACAATAGGCAACAACGCACTACAATACAAACTTATACTTTTAGGCGGACGTAACTTAGCTGACGATGCTGCTGATATGTTGCTGCAAGATGGCTTTGGCTCACAATATATCTACACATAAATCAATATTTTATGTGACTTTTGTTTTTTTACCCATTAACATATGACCATTAAATAAAGATAAGCGAGTGTAATACAGAATGAAAAATCAATCGATATTATCTATAGCTTCTGTGCTAGCGAAGACCGCATCCAAGGTAGGTCTTGCAGGACTGATAACGTCTGTTGCCATGCTGTCTCAAGCCTCCTATGCGGCAAACAATGCTGCGACGACCATTCCTTTAGACATGTCTGGCATCAACATCACCAAGCATGAAATCGCTGTGATGCAAGTGCTTTCAGAGATTTGCCCGCCGATGCTAAACGGTAAGCAAAAACAGCGTTTTTATAAGTCTTATAACGTGCAGTTGCACGAGCTGATGCCGTCACTAGAAGACCCCAAAGCGGCGATTCAATACCTATCAACGCAGCAAGACTATCGCCAAATTCTCCAAGGCATCCGTAGCTGGACGATGGGGTTTTCTAAGCAAGACAACCGAGCGCTGTGCGAAGATTTGGCCAATGCTGAATACTAGTACTCCCCTCATCACCACTTATGATAAGCATGATAAGACAGACGATTTAAAAAAATAAAAAAAAACGTGCCACTGTGCTTTTGACGCCAAAATAACATTGATCATCAACGACAATAAAAAACGACACAAGCGGGCGTCTAGAGCGAGACAAAGCGTCAAGATTTTTAATGTCTTTAATATTTTCTGACGAGTGATAGATGACATAAAAGCTTGCTGTATTGCCAGAAGATGGGCCATGCAGCAGGCTTTTTTGCAACCGAAGATCGCGCTGGGTTTGTTTTTTAAGATACCTTATATAGTTGATACACTCTAAAAATGTCATAGCGCTACTGGGATGAATTTTGCGCA
>NZ_JAPEHS010000124.1:0-5216 GCF_028823565.1 Psychrobacter sp. A3 | reverse complement strand
CCGCTGGAGCCAAGTACGCCGATCAAATATCCAGAACCACAAAAAGACCGTGCTGATTATTATCAATTAGGCTTCTTTGACTATGACGGTGCCGGTGAAACACGAGAGATCCGTTCTGACTTGACTGGCTCTTTTCAAGCCATGATTCAATTTGGGCAGAATCATACGGTAGATCCTCAGGGCAACGAAGCAAAAAACATGCCACGCTTAACTGCAGAAAAAGAGGCGTTATTACTGGTTACGCCTACGCTTGAGATGGGAGCAGTCAATCAACTGGTTGCTGAGATTCATCAAGATGGTCTGTTATTACGCAGGGTCAATTTAGACGACCCGACCCAAATCCCACCATCTGACCAAAACAACAGCGATGATAGACCACGGGTCGCCTATAGTAAGCGCGCTTGGTCAACCAAACTCAACTGGGATGAAGTACAAAGCGGCCTTAAGATTCGCATTGTCGATGAACAAAATCGTAGCGGTGAATTACTAGAAAATAAAATAGACTTTGCGGCGCCAGGTGAGCTGGTCTTAACCAATATCCGTCTTGGTCTTTTGAGCCCAGTGACTGTAAACAACAATGGTCATTATATGCTGCTACAGCCAGAAAAGGCGGGCACAGATTATTTCCAGACCATTCCAGCAGCAAAGATGACCGTCGCCAAATACGATGACGTCGTGCTTGATCGGGTGATGGTAGCGAACGGTACTATTTATGATACGGCTTCAGGTAGCAGCTCAGATGGCAGCGTATACAGCGGTGATATGCGCGAAAACACAGGCAAATCAACCTTTGGCGTCGGTATTAACCTTGCCAACTGGGGCGTCACTAGCGCATCGATGTTAAGCCAAGAGCAGCCGCAGCTCACCCAAAATGTCAATGCACACCATGCCCGTGGCAAATACGCCAACGGTACATTTAACCACGGCTTAAGCGGTGGCAATGGTATGCTGACTTTGATTGACTCGGTCGGTAATGAGTTTAGTCATGAAATTGGCCATCATTATGGATTGGGGCATTATCCAGGTAAAGTCGGTGATAAAAAATTCTGGTCAGAGCACCATGCCGATAGTGGTTGGGGTTACATGCCCCTTAGAAATAGAATGCGTGGTAACTTTGAATGGTGGCGAAAAGACGTCGGTGCCGGTACTGAAGACTCACCTACTTTCTTAGCTCAATACAGCTATGGTCGTGACGCCATGTCTGGTGGCTCTAATAACAGTGACATCTCGCGCTATACTCATTACACCGGCTATAGTACAAAAACCAAAATCCAGCCAGCATTTGATCGTTATATGTTTGCCAGTGACTCACCGACGGGCTATAAAAAATGGGATGCTGAGCGTCAAAGAATGCAGATCGCACAACCAAAAGTACCACGATCTAATAATGTTTGGTACAACAGCGCCGATGGCAACTATTTAAGACCGCGTTTGCAAGGCGTGCCTGTTTATACTATTTTAGGCGGTTATGACCCTGTCACCCAAAAGGGTATTATCTATCCAGCAGCGCGTGGTAACTGGGGTAACGTCTTTGACTTACCGGTGGCGAGTAGTTCAGCTAACGTCGCTAGCTGCTGGCTAACCGTTACTTACAGTAACAACATGGTCAATAACATTGCCCTTGCTCCTCATCGCATGAATGGCAATAGCAATGCCAATAAATTTCACGTCAATTTAGCGATTTCTGAAAACCCTAACAAGGTCGATTTGTATTGTAAAAAAGCCAACGAAGCACAAGTATTATTATCATCAACCGCTATTGGTCCCTATAGCGATACCATTAAGCCAGCCGTTACCTTTGGCAAAGAGCATGGCTTTAGCGCCTTAAGAAAAATCGAATTACCACTATTAGCGCGGCAACTTATCGATCAATCGGCCAACCCGACTATCAATTTGGACGCCGAGGGTGAGCTGATATACCACTCTTATAAAGATGATCGTGATGCGCTCAGTCAAGCACTCAGCCCGCTTGCCTTTCAGGTACTCGAGCGTTATGAGCAGCAGCAACAGACCATGCATCGCCTAAATCGTTGGGTCGATGTGTATCACACTGATTTAGTCGAGGGCGGGCCGGAGGTCATCACTGCCTTTCATAAGTTTGTCAACGAATTAGAACTGCAAGATGATCAGCCTCTAGCAAATGTCAGCCCGCTCATGAATGGTAACAACTGTCTTAAGGTCGAGACATTAGAAGATGGTAAGCTCAATACTTTTATCAGCGGACCAAGTGCTTGCACAGGAGATGACTCTGAGCAATGGATTCAAGACAGCAAAGGTCGTATCCACAATAAAATGGCACTAGATCAGTGCCTAATGCCGCAAGGTGGCAATGTCATTAACCTAGCCCCTTGTGATGATCAAGCAAGCTCGCAAGTTTGGCAAATGGATGTATTCGCCAACGCCATCAAGCAAGGCAATCAATGCTTTGACTTAGAAAATGGCTATATGAGTAATAATCGCGCTCGACTCATTCGCTATAGCTGTACAGGTGGCGGCAACCAAAGATGGACGATGCTCACGCAAAACTCGAGTTTGATATTATCTAGCGCTGGCAAAAATCTACCGCTGATAATAGAGAGTATGCAAAAACAAGCAGTGACGACAGACACCATGCAAATGCAGTTGGCAAGCACCAATAGTAATCATCAGCAACCCTCTACACTAGCAAAAGTAAGCAACGCGATAAGCACTTGGTTTTATAGTCTCATCAGCTAATTGAAAATACCTAATAATGATAAAAATAAGCTCCTATGATAGGGGCTTATTTTTACTAAATTTTTCATCGTTATTATTTATATGATAAGGTAATAAATAGTCAAAAGATTACTCCAGCGTTACGCTTAAATTCATCACCATTTTATTTTGAACCGGCTATAAGGCGTAGACGCAGCAAGCAAAGACAATGAATCCCTGTAGGACGATACCTGTTTTAAAATAGATTCACTATATACGATCTCGTCAGTCATTTTTGGAGCGCGAACATTGGACAAACACCCTGAAAATGGCTTTTTTAAACGACTACTCTTATTTTCAGGGCAGAGGATGAAGGCGTTTTCGCAGCTTTGGTCGTTACAGACATTGGCTGACCTGCCCGATCGTTTAAGAAACTTGTGGCAGGAGTTGATCGGCTCTTATTGGTTTATTCCGACTGCTTGCGTCATCGCCGGCATCTTACTGGCGCCAGTATTGGTGACGATAGATCAGCACTTTGACCGCGAGACCGTTCGAGAGATTACCTTTGCTTTTACGGGTGATGACGATGCGGCGCGCGCCATCATGACCTCGATTGCTGGTGCGGTGTTGGGCGTTGCTGGTACGACGTTCTCAATTACTATCGCCGTCCTTTCGATGGCCTCCTCCCAGTTTGGCCCACGGCTATTACGCAACTTTTTGACAGACACACCAAACCAGTTTGTCTTAGGGGCGTTTATTGGTACCTTTAGCTATAGCTTGTTGGTACTCAAGTCGATTCATAAGTATGATGTGGCCTTTGGCGTACCGCAACTGGCGGTGACCTTTGGGATTATCATGGCGATCATCTGTGCGCTGTTATTGGTCTATTTTGTCCAGCATATGGTCCACGCTATTCAGGCCTCGCACGTCATTCAAAACGCCAGCAACGATGCCATTAATAATATTCACTACTGGTATGGCGATTATTGTGATATTCAGCATCAGCGCGATGTCGAGCAGCACGATGTCGAGCAGTTTCACCAGTGGCAGGCAACGCCGATTTATCCGCCGCAATCCGGCTACCTGCAGCACATTTATTTGGAGTCATTAATCACCCTGACTCAAGAGTATGGCGGCGTGGTGCATCTACAGAGTAACCTCGGTGATTATGTCACTGACAAAAACGTCATTGGGCATTTTTATCAACGTCCGACAGACCATCCCAATAATCGGCAAAAAACCGCAACGCCGCAGCTGGCCGTGGTGCCACGTGCCCCTGATGGTATGTTTTGGCAGCGCTTTGCCGGTTGTATTCGTATCGAGCAGCGACTGGCACACTCCAATGATATTGCCTATAGTCTGGGGCAGATGACCGAGATTGCGGTGCGCGCCCTCTCACCTGGGATCAATGACCCAAAAACAGCCGTCAACTGCGTACAATCGCTCACCAGTTGCCTGAGCATTATGATGCGTCGTCAGCCGCCTAGCCCCTATCATTTTTATGTACCTGCCGAGCACCGTGACAAACCGCCGTATACCGCCATACCAAAACAAGTGGTGGCGCAGCAGCGCGTGGCTATCTTGGCCGTGGTGACTGATACGCCCAAAATATCAGAATTCATCAATACCTCACTTGGAGAGATTCGGCGCTATGCCGCAGCTGATGCCATGGTCCTAAAGGCGCTGTGTCAAGCGATGGTCAATCTCAACTATACCTGTATCAATCAAGCACAGCAGCAGACCTTGCTGCATGAGCTACAGCTAATTGAGCGCGCAGGAGAAGAAAACCTAAGCTACCAAGAGCTTATCGATGACCTAAGCGCGATGTGTCAGCAAGCCAAAGCCTTTATTATTGATAAAAACTCGCAGCACCAACACTTTTACTATGTCAGTGACTTTGCCGCCAGCATTCGCCAAAGTCTGCAGGCGCACACTAAATAATTTGTACTGATTACTTTTACTACTTATCACTCATAAGAGACCTGTTTTATGGCATCTGCAACCAGCCTGACCATACTTGAAATCAGCGCTATCTTTTTATCGATTACTGCCCTGCTGACCTATGTCAATCATCGCTTTATCGGTCTGCCCACGACCATTGGAGTCATGGTCATCTCGATTGTCCTATCTATCGGTGCGATTTTTTTGGGGTTTTTGGGGTTCGACCAGCTCATTGATTATGAGGTGAGCTTACTAGAGCAGCTAGATTTTACCGAAGTGCTATTGGACGGCATGCTCTCGATGCTTTTATTTGCAGGGGCGCTGCATGTCAATATCAGTGACTTAAAACGCTATCGACTGCCCATTGGTATTCTCGCCTGCGTGGGTACCCTAGTCTCAGCCCTGCTAATCGCCACTGCGCTCTATCTTATGTTGCCCTTCTTTGGATTTGGCTTGCCGTTTCTTTGGTGTTTGTTGTTTGGCGCTTTAATCTCGCCGACCGACCCTATCGCGGTGATGGGCATCTTATCATCCGCTGGCGCCCCAAAAAGCTTAGAGACCGTCATCGCAGGCGAGTCGTTGTTTAATGATGGTATCGGCGT
>NZ_JAPEHS010000123.1:0-5180 GCF_028823565.1 Psychrobacter sp. A3 | reverse complement strand
TGAGCCTATTGATGTCTATAAAAGCAACGATAGTAACTATACTGCTGGCAATCAAGACGCTCATGATCATGACACTCACCTAGAGCAAAACACCGCGCCAAGAGATACCAAAGGCTATCAGCGTACGTTACTGATTAGCTTTGTGATCATCACAGGCTATATGTTTATCGAGGCGATTGGTGGCTTACTGACAGGCAGCTTGGCGTTACTCTCTGATGCAGGACACATGCTCAGCGACGCCATCGCCCTTGGTGCGACGTTGATGGCATTTAAAATCGGCGAAAAAGCCGCCACCCATCAAAAGACCTTTGGCTATAAACGCTTTGAGATTATCGTGGCCACCGTCAATGGTGCGACGCTAGTAATTATCGCCTTGATGATTTTTTATGAAGCGATCAAACGTTTTAACTCACCGCCTGAGATTGCGACGCAAGGTATGCTGATTGTGGCAACGGTCGGTATGCTGGTCAATATCTTGGTCGCTTGGCTGATGCATCGTGGTAGTAACGGCAGCGATGGACACACCCACAGCCATGGAGCAAATGAAGACAAAGTAAATAAAGAAAAAGCAAATAAAAGCGATGACTCCAAAGAGCCTGTCAACCTCAATATGCAAAGCGCTTACTTGCATGTATTAAGTGATTTGATGGGCTCAGTGGCCGCTATTGTCGCCGCCTTACTGATGATGGGGTTTGGCTGGGTTTGGGCCGATGCCGCAGCGTCGGTGATCGTCGCGGTACTTATCTTAGTAAGTGGTTATCGCGTTGTACGTGATTCGGTACATATCTTGATGGAGGGCACGCCAGAAGGCATATCGCTGGTGGATGTCGAAGACAAACTGCTTGCCCATCCACAAGTGAAACAAGTTCATGACCTGCATATTTGGAGCATCACCAGCGGGCTAAATGCGCTATCTTGCCATGTGATGGTCGATGGGGATATGAGAATCTCGAATGCCAGCGTATTGATTGCCAATCTTGAGCAAGGGTTGCTTGCGCTTGGTATTCATCACGCCACCATTCAGGTTGAAAGCTTGTCACACCCGCAGACCAGCGCCCATAGCGATGCATTGGTCTGCGACATATCAGAGCAGCAAAGCTCTGCGAATAGCCATATCGGGCACAGTCACTAGGGCGTGCCCTCCATTTAATCGACAATCACCTAAATGGGTTAAAAATAGCCCACTCTGCTTATCACTTAACCATTACCGCCAACCCATCTCAACAATTTCTAGCAAAACTTTACTTATCCTGTTTAAAAAAAACCTTTTATTGGCGTTTATATGGTTATAATAATTATAAACTGCTATTTACTGATTAATTTGCCATGGCAGATACACTGAGTTGTATTTTTTAACCGATTCCTTGACGATGTGATCTTATGTCTAGACGTTCCGCGCCCTTTGTCGCCCCAGACTATATTGACAACCCAACGTCAAAGGAGGGCAAAAAACACGCCAAAGTTTTGCTATCGACGCTGCAAGACGATATTGCTCAGTTTCGTGACGAGCAGTTTCCACCTGATATCTTGCGTCAGATCCGCGACATGCCTATTTACGAAGGTAACTTAGCCGAGGTACAGGCCTACCAGCAGCGTTGGCAGCCCCTACTTGAGCGAGCGATGGCTTTTTATCCTGCAGCCAACCTACCGCCCGATTATTTGCCACTGCCAGCCAGCCTTGAGATACCGCAGTTTATTTATCATGTGCAGCGCCTACATCTGACCAAAACCCGAGCCAAAGAATCCAAAAGCTTTGGCTCGGTCGGTGCCCTGATTGATAAATGCGGCGATTATAGTGCCGAGGAGACTGCGCGCATGTCAGCAGTATTTGATAACGATGACGAGGCAAGATTGGTGGCGCATCGTGAGTTTATTGACCTACGTGCTTATGTATTTTGCCGCGATAGTAAGGGTGAGATGATGGAGCCTGAGCGCGTACGCTTTTATCGTACCGGTCTTATCGTCCATGCGTTGCCTGATTTTAAAGTGGTCGATAGCAGACAGACACCGCGTAAGCGCCGTAACGATGCTTACAACAACCCCATCGCCGACAATGGCGTTTGGAAAATTTACCGCAAAAAATAACGCAGGTTTCTGATATTTTTTTGACCACGTTTTTGATTATGTCTTTGACCTTGCCACTATTTGAGGATACCAGATGTTCGCTGCCGCCGCCGGCTCACCAAATTTGATGTTACAAGCTACAATCTTCTTAGGAGCAGCGCTGCTGTTTGTACCCCTTGGTAAACGATTTGGTATCGCGACAGTTTTAGGGTATCTCATTACTGGTTTGATTTTGGGGCCGAGCGGCTTGGATGTGGCAGGTGACGCTGAGAGCTTGCTGCATTTCTCTGAATTTGGCGTGGTCATGCTGCTGTTTATCATTGGCCTTGAGCTACAACCATCGCGGCTTTGGGCACTACGGCGCTCGATCTTTGTCCTCGGTGGTCTGCAAGTTGGCCTCACTGGCATGCTGTTAATGTGGCTTTTGCACCACTTTTTTTCTTTGGCATTAGATACTGCCTTTATCGTCGGTTTTGGCCTTGCGCTCTCCTCCACCGCTTTTGTCTTACAGATACTGACCGAAAAGCAGCAGCTCTCTAGCACTCATGGCCGTGAAGCCTTTACTATTTTATTGTTTCAAGACATCGCCGTCATTCCTTTATTGGCGGTCATTCCGTTTTTGTCAGGGGTGCGCGAGCAAAGCTACGATCTGGTGTATTTTGGTAAAGTGTTTGCCGTATTTGCGGGTCTGATTTTTGCCAGCCGTTATGTGGTACGTCCATTTTTTAAGTTTGTGGCCTCCAGTGGTGCCTCTGAGCTGCTCACGGCGGTGGCGCTTTTTATTGTGATGGGCGTGTCGATTTTGATGGGTCAGATTGGTCTATCAATGGCACTTTTTTATTGTGATGGGCGTGTCGATTTTGATGGGTCAGATTGGTCTATCAATGGCACTGGGCGCGTTTTTGACGGGCGTATTGCTGGCAGACTCTGAATATCGTCACGAGCTCGAAGCCAGTATCGAGCCGTTTAAAGGCTTGCTTTTGGGCTTGTTTTTTATGTCGGTTGGCATGCTCACAGACGTCAAGCTTATCTTAGCGGAGCCTATTTTTATTATTGGCTGCGCCATTGCGCTGATGGTGATTAAGTTTGCCGTGATTACCGCCATCGCCAAAGTCTCAGGCAATCGCTGGCCAACCAGTATTAGGCTGGGCGTGACACTGGCACAAGGTGGTGAATTTGCCTTTGTCCTCTTTAGCGTGGCGAGCGCCCAAAACGTCTTGCGCCCTGAGGTTGCCAACACCTTAAACCTCATCGTCACCATCTCTATGGCGCTCACACCGCTGGCGTTTTTATTGCTAGAAAAAATCGGCGAGCCATTATTTGCCAAAAGTAAGCCCAGCCGTGAGTACGATGCGATTCCTGATCATGAGCACCAAGTCATCATTGCAGGGTTTGGCCGTGTCGGGCAGATTATCGGGCGCGTACTGCGCATGCACAATATCGAATTTACCGCCATTGAACGCTCAGCCAACCGTGTCGATTTCGTGCGTAAATTTGGTAACCAAGTCTATTACGGCGACCCAAAAAACCCTGAAATTCTCCGCGCTGCTGGCATCAAAAAAGCACGGGTGTTTATATTGGCGATTGACGATTTGGAGCGCTCTATCACCACCGCCCAGTATTTGCGCAAAAACTATCCCGATATGATCGTCCTAGCACGAGCGCGGGATCGTCAGCATTATTATCGCCTGCGTGAAGTAGGCGTACGTCATATTTGGCGCGAGACTTACCTGTCGTCGTTAGATATGTCGCGCGAGTCGCTACAGCTGCTGGGTATCTCTCCAGAAAAAGCCCGAGAAACGGTGCAGACATTCCGTGATTACGATGATGACTTGATTGAGCGCCAGCAAGCCATTTATGACGACGAAGCCAGCCTGATCGAGTCGGCTCAGTCAGCCATGGCAGAGCTTGAGAGTCTATTTGATGAAGATATCGATAAAGCGCGCAAGATGGATTTGACTGACTTTTATGAGCCACTAAAGAGTCAAGCAACGCCTGTCGATGACCAAGATGCCAGCGCCGCTGATTCCAAACCCTAAAGCATTGTCATTCTAAAACATTGTCCTCGACTACTTTGACGACATTGACTGGGATACACGCTCGATAGCACAGCACACCCTTGCTCCGATATCCATGCATCAATCAGCTAGGCAGCTTTTGGGGGCTTGTTTTTTATTGAATGAGCTGGTGCAAGCCCAATCATCACTATCTGGCAGATGATAAAAAACCAAGGTCTGATCATTGAGGTAGCGCACTGGAAAGCTAACGTTTTGAATGGTCGCAATGATGGCGCAATCGGTATTGGTCACCCCTGGCGCTTGGGCGGCGACATGCATGCGCACCTGCTGATCTTCGGTACTAAGCGGCAGATGCACAGGACACTGCCCAGTCTGCTGATAGATCAGCGCCACCCGATTTTGGGCGTTTTTGGCGATATCATAGGTATCAAACAGCACCGCGTTTTCTTTTGGTTTGGCAATAATAGGCAAAAACTGCACTTTAATTACCAGTAGTGCAAATGCAAAAAACCCAAAGCCAAGCCCCAAACCAAACAAGCTCACGCCGCCTTCTTTTTTTAGGTGCGCCTTTTGCGCCTCCTCATCACGCGGATGGTCATTGATAGCATCCGCAATCTCGCGACGCGCCATACGATAATAATAGGCATCCGTCCAACGCGCCACCATAAACGACCAAAACAGCCAAATAGCCGCGGCAATACCGATACGGGTGGCCATCTGATACGCATCAGGGACATAAGACATCGCCACAAACTCAAACGCAACCAAGACCAGCGCCACATTAAGCTGAATAAACGACCAACCCGCCACACTATAGACAATGGCGTCCATATAGCGCTTGCGGTATAGCAGCCAAGGAAAGGTGACAAAAAATGCCGCCCAGTGCCATTTGGGCGACAAATACCCTTGCTCATCAAATTCTTCAAAGCGCTTTAGATAATAATGCTGGCTACGATGGCCAATAAACCATTTGTCCAGCTGCCTGCGCTTGGCTGCTGTGAGCTGTTCTTGATAAAACGGTGGTGGCGAATCCGTTTCGATAAATAACATGAGAGTACGCTCTATAGTTAGCTGAATGTAAAACTGTTATGGATTTAA
>NZ_JAPEHS010000122.1:0-5321 GCF_028823565.1 Psychrobacter sp. A3 | reverse complement strand
GCGCCGGGTTTGGTGTTTGACTTAATCAAACGCTATGATATCGACGCGCAAGCGACCCAAGCAGGCAATATTCATATGGCGCACAATGCCAAAGGTGAGATCGATGTCGATATCAGATACGAGCAGCTCAGTCGCCGCGGCGCTAATGTGGAGGTATTGACAGGCAGTAAGTGCCACGAGTACTGCGGTACCACCAGTATCAATAAAGCCTTATTAGACCACCGTGCGGGTACTATCAATCCACTGGCTTATGTCCGAGGACTTGCCAAAGTCGCTGCAAATCTTGGCGTGACGATCTATGAGCACTCTGCTGTTGAATCACTAGAAAAAGTAGGCGGTCATTGGTACGCCAGAACGGCCAAAGCATGTGTCAAATCTGAGCGTGTGATTATCGCAACCAACGCTTATACCGAAGGCGAATGGACAGATATCGCCAAGACTTTTTATCTGGTTTATTACTATCAGATTGCATCCGAACCGCTGAGCGGTGCAGCGGCAGAGCGCATATTGCCTTACAAAACAGGTGCCTGGGACACACGTCTGGCGCTATCTAGCTTTCGCCGTGATAATGACAATCGCTTATTATTGGGCACGGTTGGCGGGACGCAGATGAAGCCCAAATCTTTTTATCAGTCGTGGGCCAATGCGGTGCAAAAAAGCTACTATCCAGATTTGCCCGCGTTTGACTGGCAGTATGAATGGTGCGGTAGCTTTGGCTTTACCCAAGATCATATCTTTCGCGTGATGGAGCCAGACGAAGGCTTACTGACGGCGACGGCTTATAATGGTCGCGGCATTACCACTGGCACGCTTATGGGTAAATGCTTTGCAGACTATATCGTGACCGGCAAAAGAGACAGCATTCCGCTACCTTTCAAGACTTTAGAGGAAGCAAAGGTTGGTTTTGGCGGTATCAAGTCTGGGTTTACAGAGCTTGGCCTCACACTGTATCACGCTGGTCAATGTCTCAAGATCATTAGATAATTTGGTTATTTGCATAGTGAGGTTATTGACTTAGTTAAAATGATAAACCGTGATAAAAGCTCTAAAAATGGCGGGTTGCTTATTAGGTTTTTTAATGTCACATTTAAGGATTGTTCATAATGAAATAACAAAACAGATTAAGGATAATTATGCAATTTTTAGACATTCATACCGTAAAAAAACAGCTAACCATGCCAATGGCCATCAGTGCTATCGAGGAGCTGCTGAAGAGACAAGGCGAGCATCCGAGCTGGATTAAAACACCTGAGCGCCTAGTCATTCCTACTTTTCAGGAGAGTGATGCACACACCTCAGGCTCGCATTTGTCGATGCCGTCAGTGGTTTTTGATGGTGAAAACGAGTATGCAGTCGTCAAGCTGGTCACCATCTGTCCCGACAATCCTCAGCGCGATAAACCAACCACCATGGCCGCCATCACTGTCTCAAATAATGAGACAGGCGATATGCTGGCTTTTTTGGACGGAATATATATCACCCAAGTGCGTACCGCCGCGCTGTCGGGGATAGCGACTAAGTATCTGGCGAATCCACACAGTCGAGTGGCAGCAGTGGTCGGTACAGGCGGGATGGCATATGAGCAGCTAAACGCTATTCTCACAGTACGTCCAGATATCACGCACGTAAAACTATGGAATAGAACGGCGCAGACGGCGCATCAGTTTCGAGACAGGTTTATACAAGAGTATCCACAATGGCAAGTTGACGTTCAGGTTTGTGAGCATATTGAAGAGGCAATCAGAGACGCAGATATTATCAATCTGGCCACACGCGCGACGGCAGGACTGTTTGAGGCGGCGCAGATAAAGGCAAATGTTCATATCAATGCGGTGGGCGCTTATCAGGCCACGATGAAGGAAGTCAGTAACTCAGTGATAGAGGCCTGCGACTCCGTGATCATTGACGATGCTGAAGGCGGCTTACATGAAGCAGGGGACTTGATACAAGCGCATGAGGACAGTGATAGTGCTTGGACATGGGATAGGCTCACTGGCACATTGGGGGATTTGGTCAATAAAAAAATCAGCCTCGATGTGAAGGAAGATAAAGGTATGACGCTGTTTAAATCAGTGGGCGCAGCCAGCTTTGATGCAGCCGTCGCTTTACAGGTAGCAAAAAAAGCCAAAGCAAAAAACTTGGGTCAATGTGTCGCACTATAAGGGCTGAGTATTTATCCTTATAGAGCCAACCCAACGTAACACTGACCCACCTTATGTCATGTCCGTAGTTTAAAATAGGGGCTGTCCTAGATAACTAGTTCAAGCCCTGTTTAATCCATTGTTTTAATTGTAGTAATTGCGACTTTGGGTCACTGTGATTAAAACGCCACTCACATTCCTTTAAATAGAGGTGAAAATGCTCTTTTGGAACCCCGTTAAACTTGCGTAGATACCGTTTAGCTTGGGCTCCCTTATTTTAGAAGTTTTCTAGTACAATTTTGCCTTTTGATTTGCCTGTTTCAAGTAACTTATGCGCCTTCTCCAAGTTTGCAGCGTTAATATTGCCTAGATTTTGGTTGAGGGTACTTCTAATTTTTTGCTGGTCAACTAATTGGGCAACCTGTTGCAATAGATCACCTTGCTTTTCAATATCATCGGTTTCATACATTGAACGAGTGAACATCAACTCCCAATGGATAGAAATAGATTTAGTCTTAAACGGCATAATATCAAAGGTTTGTGGATCATCGATTAATCCAAGCTTGCCTTGTGGTGCAATCAGAGAAACTATTTGCTCGATATAGGTGTCTGTATGATTGGTAGAGAAGACGTATTTTGGTTTTTCAATGCCTAATGCCTCGATTTGTTCGTTTAAATCTTTGCTATGATCAATGACATGGTCGGCACCCAGTGATTCCACCCAAGATTTCGTTTCTTCACGTGACGCTGTTGCTATAACGGTCAGATTTGTTTTTGCTTTTAGGAGTTGGATAGCGATTGATCCTACACCACCTGCACCACCAATAATTAAAATACTGCCAACTTCTGTTTCTGAAATTTGAAGCCGATCAAACAGCATTTCCCACGCCGTTATGGCAGTTAATGGCAATGCTGCTGCTTCTGCATTAGATACTGTAGTTGGTTTAAGACTGATAATTCGTTCATCGACTGCTTGATACTCAGCATTACTACCATCTCGGGTTAAATCGCCAGCATACCAAACAGAATCTCCTACTTTAAACGAGGTAACTTTTGAGCCAATTTCAATAATTTCCCCAACGGCATCCCAACCTAAAATACGATCGTCTGCTTCAGACGAGTTTTTTCTCACTTTGGTATCCACTGGATTCACAGAGATTGTCTGAACTTTTACCAGTACGTCACGCTCCTTAAGCGTAGGCTTCGCTTTTTCAATATCTACCAATGAATTTTTAAAATCATCCTGGTTATTGATAACATACGATACGGCTTTCATAGATTTGTCCTCAGCTTTAAAAAAATAGAGTAAAAATGGGAGCGAAGTGCTCCCATTTTATATTATTCAATCATTAAAACTCTTGGCTCGTTGGGCGTAAAACAATTCCATTAATATCTACATCCGCAGGCTGTTCAATTGCATAAGCAATTGCTCGAGCGACTGAGTCAGATGGTATGGCTTGTTTGTAGAAATCAGTAACAAACTCTGAACTTTCTTTATGAGAAGAACCGAATTTTAGTTCTGACTCAATTGCACCAGGCTCAATAGTAGTCGTTCTAATTGTTTCTCCAACTTCATGACGAAGGCCTTCAGAAATGGCTCTTACAGCAAACTTAGTACCGCTATAAACAGTACCTCCTGGACTAAATACTTTTACCCCTGCAACAGATGAGAGATTAATAAAGTGTCCAAAGTTTTGTTTTTGGAAAACAGGTAGGGCAGCTGCTATTCCATAAAGAACACCTTTAATATTAATGTCGATCATACGATCCCATTCATCAACTTTTAGCTCACTTAATGGTGCAATAGACATCAATCCAGCATTGTTTACCAATACATCGATTTGACCAAATGCGCTTAATGCCTTTTCAATAAGTGCTTGCACTTCATTTGGCTTGGTTACATCCACACCAATAAATTCAGCTTGACCACCTTCAGCACGAATGTCTTGAACAATAGCCTCTAATTTTTCAGTACGTCTAGCACCAATGACAACCTTTGCACCTTTTTTAGCAAGTAAGCGAGCAGTAGCTTCACCTAAACCACTACTTGCACCAGTGATAACAATAACTTTATTTTCTATATTATTCATACAAGTAACCTTCAACCTATCTGTCAATCATATTTGAGGGTTAAGTATTACAGCCTTGCTAGGTATAATAAATGAATAATATTATCTTTCAGAATTCCTATTTGCGGAATAGTTACCATAACACAGGATTGACATGCAGAACAAATTGGAAATGATGCGTATCTTTTGTGTCGCAGCAGAGTCTCGCAATTTTAAAGAGGCAGCAACTCAGCTGGGTATTTCCCCACAGGTAGTGACACGGGCAATAAAAGAGCTAGAAGAGCAGCGCGGAGAGATTCTGTTTTACAGGAGTACTCGACAAATTAAAATTACTGCTGATGGTGAGCGTCTGGCAAAGCAAGCACGTCTTGCGGTGGAATCGATCGATGCTTTGCTTGTAAAAGACACCAAGGAAAAACGAGATGAAATGCGTGGGACTGTCCGTCTTACTGTGTCGTCTGTGTTAGGGCGTAAATTGGTAGTACCTGCACTAGCAGAATTTGCCACACGTTATCCAGATATTGTCGTGGATTGTGTGCTAACAGATTCACATTCGGATGTGATCGATGAGCGGATAGATATCGGGATCAGATTTGGATTTTTGCCGGACAATCGATATGTGGCAAGGGAATTGGCTAAAGTGAAATTTTATTCTGTGGGTACGCCAGAGTTAATTGATAAGGTTGGAATGCCCAAAAAAATTATCGACCTTGATAAATACCCTCTAACAGCACTAGTCGATCATAAAACAGGGCGTTACTGGCCATGGACATTCACCGAAAGTCGAAGCTTTACGCCATCAAAGCCTCGTTTTATTACAGATGATCTAGAAGCTGAGTTTCAAGCTATTCTCGCTGGAGTTGGATTCGGACACATGCCTGGATTTCTAGTTTTGCCGTGGCTTAGGAGTGGTAAGCTCATTCATATACTTCATGAGGAAACCTCTCCCGTTTGGCGCCTGTATTTATATCGTCCACAGCGAGGCCCGACACCTTTGCGAATCCGAGCATTGTTTGATTACTTAGTGGAAGTGCTGAGCCATATAGAAACCTGAACCAGATAAGACCATCATGTATCTAGGACGTGTTGAACATTGGACCATAGCACTGAC
>NZ_JAPEHS010000121.1:0-5560 GCF_028823565.1 Psychrobacter sp. A3 | reverse complement strand
CCGCCAAACAAGGAAAATAGCACCGTTAATATCGAGATATTCGTCAGCTATTTGACACTGTTTGGCCAGATTTAACCATTTTTAGCCCATTTGGATAGCTATCGATTGACTTGAGGACACGCCCTAGTCTACGTCCAAAAAATAAAAACGCATGCTGTCTAACAAATTATATATGTGTAGGAGTCATCCATGTCTGCCCTATCCGCCTTACCCGCATCCGAGCCGCACGATAGCACTACGCCCGATCACAGTGCGGCCATAGCTGCGCTACAGATACGCTTTGGCAAACAGCTGAGTGTCAATAAAGCGGTACGCGAGCAACATGGTCATACCATGACATGGCTTGCCAACCAGCCACCCGATGCGGTGTTGACCGTGCAGGATAAACATGAGGTCGCCGCGGCTGTCGAGATTTGCAACCAGCATCAGATGCCAGTGATTGCTTTTGGTATAGGCTCATCCTTAGAAGGTCAGCTAAACGCGCCTTTTGGCGGGCTATGTATTGATATGCATGCGATGGATACAATCTTACAAGTCAATAATGAAGATCTGACCGTGACCGTACAGCCTGGCGTCACACGCGAGCAGCTCAATCATTACCTGCGCGATACGGGGCTGTTTTTTCCGATAGACCCAGGCGCTAATGCCAGTATCGGTGGCATGGTGGCCACTCGCGCCTCTGGCACCAACGCTGTGCGCTACGGCACCATGAAAGATGTGGTGCTCGCTCTAGAAGTCGTGACCGCCAACGGGGAGATCGTACGTACAGGCACACGCGCCAAAAAGTCGGCCGCTGGATACGATCTAACAAGGCTTATGATCGGCTCAGAAGGCACGCTAGGCATTGTCACCGAAGTCACGCTCAAGCTGTTTGGTATTAGCGAATGTATTGCTAGTGGCATCTGTCACTTCCCAACGATTGAGGACGCTTGTCAGGCGGTGATGCTTACCATCCAGATGTGCTTGCCAGTTGCCCGTATTGAGCTACTCGATGCCATGCAAATCAAAGCCTGTAATCAATATGCCAATCTAAATCTGACTGAGACGCCAACTTTGTTTGTGGAGTTTCATGGCACGGACGCGGGCGTGGCTGAGCAAGCAACTATCTTTACTGACATCATCGAAGAGTTTGGCGGTAGCGATTTTGCGTGGGACACGGACGAGGCCGAACGTAAGCGTCTGTGGCAAGCCCGGCACAATGCCTATCATGCCAGCTCTGCCCTACGGCCTGAAGCCAGCGCCTTATCGACCGATGCCTGTGTGCCTATTTCGCGCTTGGCAGAGTGCGTCAGCGCCACGGCAAAAGACATCGAGGCATCAGGAATGATTGGCCCTATCGTCGGACATGTGGGTGATGGCAACTTTCATGTTTTATTATTGGTCGATACCGATAACCCTGAGGAAATCGCTACTGCCGATGGCATCATTAGCCGCCTAGCCATGCGCGCCATCGAGATGGATGGCACGTGTACAGGTGAGCATGGTATTGGTCAAGGCAAGCAAAAATACATGCAACAAGAGCATGGTAATGCCTTAGTATTGATGCAAGCCATCAAATCAGCGCTCGACCCCAACAACATCCTAAACCCTGGAAAAATATGGCCAAAAACCATGGTCGCAGATTAACAGCTTACGCCGACCTATAGGCCATCTGATATGACAATTTTTCATTGAGCGGCTTGATAGCGACGTCTCTGATTTAAACGAAGAAGCGCCGCCTTTTAATCAACCAAAAGGCGGCGCTTTTTGTATAAAGGTGTTTTGGCCAGTTTTATATCATCTCATCTGGCCTATAACATCTGGTCAATGGCCATCTGCGTCAATACGCGACCACGAGCCGTACGTAATACGTAACCTTGCTGAATCAAATACGGCTCGATGACATCCTCAAGCGTGCCGCGATCCTCTGCCATCGCCGCCGCTACCGCCTCAACCCCTGCTGGCCCCCCATCAAAGCGCTCTTGCAATATCTCGATATAGCGCCTGTCTAAATGGTCAAGACCGCGTCTATCGACCGCCAGCATATCCAGCGCACTGCCTGCTATCGCGCCATTGATACGGCCATCGCCTTTGACCTCGGCATAATCACGTACACGGCGCAACAAACGGTTGGCAATCCTTGGGGTGCCGCGTGCACGGCGCGCAATCTCGACCGCACCGTCTTCATTCATCGGCACGCGCATCAAGCGCGCCGCGCGGGTCACAATGGTAGTCAGATCTGCGATATTATAAAACTCTAACCGCTGAACGATACCAAAACGATCTCGCAAAGGTGAAGTCAAAAGCCCTGCACGCGTGGTCGCTGCTACCAGCGTAAATGGCGGCAAGTCCAGCTTGATAGAGCGCGCCGCTGGCCCTTCACCAATCATAATATCCAGCTGAAAATCTTCCATCGCAGGATAGAGTATCTCTTCGATGACGGAGCTTAACCGGTGAATCTCGTCGATAAACAGCACATCACCTTCCTCTAAGTTGGTCAACATAGCAGCCAAATCACCAGGTCGCTCAAGGACAGGCCCCGAGGTTGAACGCAGGTTACCACCCATCTCGCGCGCGATGATATTGGCCAGAGTCGTCTTACCTAGCCCTGGTGGCCCAAAGATAAGCGTATGATCCAACGCTTCATCACGGCCGCGCGCCGCCCCGATAAATACTTCCATCTGCTCACGCACGACAGGCTGGCCAATATACTCTGCCAGTAGTGCTGGGCGAATATTGGCATCAGGCGCATCACTGGCGCCCTCTAGCGGATTAATTAAACGATCTTGCATCATAGTTTTATCATTATATTAAAAAAGTGAAATCATACAAAACATCATAAAACACCGGCGCACGAAAGCACAGACGTAAACAAAAATAAGCGACAATCGATGTCGCTTATCTCAGATCACCTATGTCAGTTCGCTGTAAAGCGCATTCGGCATACCCTAATCAATAATAAAAACTGCCTTAAAAGCCTGACAACTGCTGCAAAGTCGCTTTTAGTAAACTTTGCGTATCAGCAAATGTATCTCCACTATGCTTAGCCGCTTTAATCGCTTGCTGCGCTTCTTTTTCTTTGTAGCCTAGGCTGATAAGTGCACCCTCGACCTCAGCGATGATGCTTCCTTCGTGAGAGGCTGTGGTTACCTGCGTTGGTAGCTCTAACAAATCATTGTCGACTTCGATATTCTTTAGCTTGTCTTTAAGCTCGATTAATAAACGCTGCGCGGTTTTTTTGCCAATCCCTGGGATACGTGTCAATGCACTCTCTGACTCTTGCTCGACATGCATCTTAAGCTCAGCGGCCGACATAGCAGACAGCATCGCTAACGCCATTTTTGCCCCCACGCCATTGATTTTGATAAGCTGACGAAACACCTCACGCTCTTTGCGATCGATAAACCCATAAAGCAGCTGCGCGTCTTCGCGCACATGCAAATGCGTCCAGATGCGAGCCTGCTGATCGAGCTGTAACTGACAAAATGACGGCAATGGTAGCTCGATATCATACCCCACGCCAGATGCGGTCAAAATACATGCCGTTGGTGCCATCAGGTACGCGACCTGCCCTGTAATCAGTCCAATCATCATCCATTACCTATCATTATAAAAAATAAACCGCGCCATACTCTATGCTTACTACTCAATATTTTGGTTTAAAAACGCCTATGTAAAAACGTACACATAAACCTCTTGCGCTTACACCCAGCCATTTAGAGCAAAAAGGCGTTTGCATATCGATATGACAAACGCCTTCTTTGATAAGCTCAGCCCTATTTGTCAGGCTTAGTTATAAAAATCAACCATACCTTCAAGACTGATTGGGCGAATCTTGTGCGCTTGACCAGCAGAACCAAAGGCCTCAAAGCGGTTGGTACAGATGTCAGACATCGCGACCATAGAGGCTTTGAAATATTTACGTGGATCAAACTCACTTGGGTTTTCTACCAAAAACTGGCGGATAGCGCCTGTGGAAGCCAACCGCAAATCGGTATCGATGTTTACTTTACGCACACCGTGTTTGATGGCCTCGACGATTTGCTCAACGGGCACGCCGTATGTTTCACCGATATCACCACCATTTTCGTTGATGACTTTTAGCCACTCTTGCGGCACAGAAGACGAGCCATGCATGACCAAATGCGTATTTGGGATACGAGCATGAATCTCTTTGACGCGCTCGATAGATAGGATATCGCCTGTCGGTGGACGTGTAAACTTATAAGCACCGTGACTGGTACCAATCGCAATGGCGAGTGCATCGACATTGGTATCTTTGACAAACTGCTTGGCTTCGTCCGCACTGGTCAATAGCTGCTCATGGTCCAACACGCCCTCTGCTCCTGAGCCATCTTCTTCGCCCGCCATGCCAGTCTCAAGGCTACCCAAACAGCCAATCTCACCTTCGACAGAAACGCCGCACGCATGCGCCATCTTGACCACTTCACGTGTGACTCTAGCGTTATAATCGTAATCCATTGGGGTTTTGCCGTCCTCACCCAGTGAGCCGTCCATCATCACCGATGAAAAACCTAGCTGAATAGAGCGTTGGCAAATGGCAGGCGACATACCATGGTCTTGGTGCATCACCACAGGAATGTGTGGCCATTCTTCTATAGCAGCGATAATCAGATGACGCAAAAACGCCGAGCCTGCATATTTGCGAGCGCCAGCACTGGCTTGGACGATGACCGGTGAGTCGCAGGCGTCGGCCGCCATCATGATTGCACGCATCTGCTCTAAGTTATTGACATTAAAAGCAGGCACCCCGTAATTATGCTCGGCGGCGTGATCTAGAAGTTGACGTAAGGATATTAAGGCCATAAAACGCTCTCTGATTAAAATTTTGGATAGTATGTAAAATAGCTTTTGAAATGATAGCAGCAACATAGCGCTGCCTATATGACTCGCCCAAAGCTGTACACTCAATGATGTCAAAACTGCCCGTCTGGCAAAACTATTGGCAACTGGCAATAATAGACGCTCATTATCGTGCGCCGATTATAGCAAAAATTGCCTTGTCTTCGTAGCGGTTGCCTGACTATTTATTTTGTGACGGATTGACTATAAAGAAATGCTTGTAGTGTTTCGCCATCACCATACAAAAAGCCTTGGCAATCGCCAAGGCTTTTTTAGTATTTTGAGGGCTTATAAAGCAGCTTGTTTTATGAGACAACCATTATAGGGCAGTCATAAAAAACTGCTTATTTAGCGAGCTGTATATCAATCTATCAGTAGTCAAACAGTGATAAAAAAGGTTTGAATCGGTCAAACGATGCTTATTTACTAAGCGACTAGTTTTGACAAGCTACTGATTATTGAACCTATTAGTACTGCTGCTCAGCATCAACTGCGACATCATTTGCGCCGTCAGCCACTGCATTTGCGCCATCAGCTACCGCTTCGGCAGTGTTTGCTACTGCTTTGTTGGTACCATCAGCGATTGCATCACCTGTGTTTTCTAGAGCGTCTGTCGCAGCCGCGCCAGCAGTTTCAGCGCTTTCGGCGACTTCAGCGCCAGCATCTTGAGCAGCAACTTCTGCTTCAGCAGCAGCAGCTTCTGTCTCTACAGCGGCGG
>NZ_JAPEHS010000120.1:0-5676 GCF_028823565.1 Psychrobacter sp. A3 | reverse complement strand
CTATTTTTACCTTCGAATCGTCTAAAAAATAGTCTCTGTCAGTGCCATGGTTGAATGGTCAATACGCCCTCGATATCTGTCGTCAGTATGATGGCTGTCTACAATAGTTTTAGTCAGCAGTTAGCGTCATTACTCAGCTGTCTTAGAAATTACTTCATTTAAGATCCAGACCGGTTGTACCACATTTGAGCCTTCAGCAGTTACGGCTTCTTGGCGCACATCGAGTACATAACGATAGTTTGGCTCATAAGTGAAACCTTGGATATTACCATTTAATGTGGTGTAGTTTTTCTGATGGGTTTGACGATACTGCAAGCATTCAGCTTCAACGGTGGTGCCATCGGTTGCCGTGAGGTCACAAACAGCTTTTCGTGGTGCAATCTCTACCTCAAAGCTTGGGATATTGACGACTTTGACATTCATTGGCTGCCCCTCAACCACCATGGTACGCTCGCTATCCATCCCCATGGTAGAGCAACCTGATAGGGCAAATGTGGTCATTAATGCTGCAATGGCTAATTTTTTCATTATTCAATCCTCAGTTATTGGTTATGCGTTTTTATTACTTGTTTTACGTTATTGTTTGGCACATTTTATAACTATCGTCGTATGTCTCACACTTATCAGGTTATGATTACTTGATAGTTTGGTTTAACCGTTTGATGTATTGCTGACTGAAATAAGTATAGGGCGCAGTGCTGCTTCTCCTCTATGACTGCTTTGTAAAGTAACGTCAGCTTTTGCAACTGCTGTTAATAAAGCGTATTAAATCACAGAGTAAATTGCTACTCACCGCGTATTTACTTCGAGCACGTCTCCTCATATTGGCTTAACAAGGCACAAAAAAAGCCAGAGCGACACCGTATCGGTCACTCTGGCTGTTACACTTGGTATTAAGGTATCAATAAATAGCCGCTATCAGTTAGCTACGATAGTCTGCATTGATTTTGACATAGTCATAAGACAAATCGCAGGTATAAACGGTATCGCTAGCATCACCGCGTGCCAGATCGATATGAATGGTAATCTCTGGGCGGCTCATCACCGCCTTACCCGCCTCTTCTGTATAATCTGGCGCCACGCCGCCTTTTTGGCAAATCATCACTTCATCAAGATAGACATCTACTTGCTCGGTATCAAGATCTTCAATCCCTGCATAACCCACCGCCGCCAAGATACGACCCCAATTAGCATCGCTGGCAAAAAACGCCGTTTTGACCAATGGAGAGTGCGCGACCGCATAGGCCACATCACAGCATTCTTGTGTGACTTTGCCGCCGGTGACTTTGACCGTCATAAACTTCGTTGCGCCTTCCCCATCTCGTACAATCAACTGCGCCAGACGGACAAACACCTCTGTCAAGGCAGCAAATACCGCTGAGTAATGCGGATGCTCAGGGCTCTCGATTACCTCCGAGCTGGCTGCACCTGTGGCGATCAACACGCAGCAATCGTTGGTCGAGGTATCTCCATCGACTGTGATGCGGTTAAAGGACTGCTCATTGATTTGACCCAGCATCTCTTGTAGCAGGTCGGCTTTGATATTGGCATCTGTCGCCACATAGCCTAGCATGGTTGCCATATTTGGACGTATCATGCCTGAGCCTTTTGAAATACCAGTCACATGATAGCAGCTGCCCGCCACCTCGATTTTTTGGCTCGCAATCTTGGGTATAGTATCAGTGGTACAAATGCCATTTGCCGCGGCCAGCCATTTATCAGCCGCCAAACCAACAAGCGCCTCATCCAACCCTGCAATGACCGCATCGCTGTTTAGCGGCTCACCAATGACCCCTGTCGAAAACGGCAAGACCGTCTGGGTATCGACGCCAGCTTTAGTGGCCAATGCCGCACATATCTCTTGGGCGCGGCGTTTGCCATCGGCACCCGTCCCAGCATTGGCATTACCAGTGTTGATCACAAGATAGCGTGGACTGTGAGTGTCAAAGTGCTCACGCAGTACGCGTACAGGCGCCGCACAAAAGGTGTTTTTGGTAGTGACAACGGCGCAGCTGGCCGTCTCAGCAATCTCAAGCACCACCAAATCATCACGATCTTTATAACGCACGCCTGCCGCGGTCGCACTTAGTTTGACGCCTTCGATGGGATAAATAGTATCAGGTATCGCAACATTTCCAACAGCCATAGGGGCTTCCTTATTTTGCTTATATAGATGGTTCATTCAGACGGTTTGTTTATTTAGGCCATATTTGATTCAAATTATACTTTGCTAAGAGCAAACGCGCTCCAAATTGGCGCGTGGTCAGAAGGCTTTTCCATACCACGAAGCTCATAGCTGATACCCGCATCCACGCAGTGATCGACGAGATCCGCGCTACACAAAATATGGTCGATACGTAGACCACGCTTCGGATCGTCATTAAAGCCGCGACTGCGGTAATCAAACCAGCTATATAGCTCGGTACTCTCTGGATAATGCAGGCGGTACGTATCCGTCAGCTCACGCGACATCAAATCGGCATACCACTCACGCTCTTCTGGCAAAAATGAAGTCTTTCTATTTTTTAGCCAGCGTTTGGCATTTGCTTCCCCAATGCCGATGTCGATATCTTCTGGCGCGATATTCATATCACCCATAATCACCAGTGAGCGACCTTCAGCTTTGAGCGTGTCGATATATGCCATCAAATCGGCATAGTAGGCACGCTTCATAGGGAACTTGGTGGGATGGTCTTGGCTCTCGCCTTGCGGAAAATAGCCATTTAATACATCAATTTCACGGCCTTGCAGCTCATAACGGGCGTGGATAAAGCGTTTTTGAGCATCTACGTCTTCGCCAGGGAACCCCTTTTGGACAAATATCGGCGCAACTTTGGATAACAGAGCCACACCGTAATGCCCTTTTTGGCCAAAGTATTCTACATGATACCCCAAACCCTCGACCGCCGATAAAGGAAATTGATCGTCGTGTACTTTAGTCTCTTGCAATCCCATCACATCAGGATCGATCACCTCTCGCACTGCCTCTAGCTGATGCTGACGGGCACGAATACCATTGATATTAAAACTGACAAAACGGGTCATAAATTATCCTATACTGATTGATGAAAATACGCAGCGATACACTGATGTGACGCACTATGATAGCAGACGTAAATGGGTCTGACTGTTGCACGCCCAGATATCTTAAGCTAGAGTAGTTGCTACTGGTCAGCGGCCATGATACCTCATAATAAATAGCTGACACTTTTTGGGCATGCAACGCAACTTTTGGCACTAAACCATCGCACAGACATCCTGTATCACTATACTGAGTACTCATATGACAACAAGCACGCAAACAACGATAAAAAAAACCGAGCACCACACCCCAAAAACAGCCACCAGCGATAGTATCTCGCCACTATTTGCAAAAGACTATAATGTCTATATTAACCATACCGATGCTGGCGGTATAGTCTACCATGCCAATCATCTGGTGTTTTTTGAAAACTGTCGCCGTGATTGGTTTGCCAAACTCGGTCTCAACGGTTATTTTTTACAGACAGATACAGGCGACGTGCAGCACTTTGTCGTCAGTCAAGCAGACCTACAATACAAACGGGCAATATTGTTAGATGAAGTCATCAGCGTACGTATCGATGACGTCGAGATAAAGCCTGCCAGCATTGTGTTTTATCAAAGTATCCATCGGCATCTGACAGATAGCGCAGCTAGCAGCAACGCCGGGCTATTAAGCCGTGGCAAAATTGTCATCGCCTGCGTGCAAAACCAGCTAAGACCGACACCAAATACTGGTGACAAGGACCATGCAGCCGATACCGCTGCTGCCAACGGCGCCCCCATGCGCCCCATTCGCGTACCTCAAAAGCTGCGGGTGGCCATTGAGCAAGCCGCCGCACGGCAGTCACCAATTCAGACACCAGCTGCTCAATAGACAGCGCCCAGCGATGAGTACCGACAACGACGATACTATCTTGGCATTTGAGCATATCAAGGTGCTGACTCATGGTAGTGATGGACAAAAAAAACGACTGATACAACAAGCCAGTGGCACACTATTAGCAGGACAGGTGACCGTCCTGACGGGTACATCTGGTAGCGGCAAATCGGTACTACTAAGGGTGTTGACAGGGCTTTTGCCCATCAGCGCGGGCACCGTACGGTTAAGACCCACGCACGAGCCACCCCACGCCCGCTTTTGGGGCATACAAGATATCTCACCTACCAAGTGGCGCGCTCAAGTCGCTTTGCTCGCGCAGCACCCTCAGCTGATAGAAGGCAGCGTGCTTGATAATCTGCAGCTGCCTTTCCAGTTGCGGGCGCATCAGCATCTATGCTTTGATAGCGATTGGCATACCGCCCAGCTTGCTTATTTAGGCCGAGGGGGTGATTTTTTGCACAAAGATGCCTATCACTTATCAGGCGGCGAGCGCCAGCTGGTCAACACCTTACGCTTACTACAACTAGAGCCGCGTGTCTTGTTGCTAGACGAGCCTACCGCCGCGCTAGATGTCGATACGGCCGCGCAGCTGGTTGCGCTTCTCGCCGACTGGGTACAAAAAAGCAAACAACGCACGGTACTGTGGGTCACGCATGATACCCAAGACATCCTGCCATTGGCAGACCAGCATTGGCATATGCAAGCAGGCGTACTGACTAAAATCAGGTAAATGTAAATTCAATGAACGCATCAAAGGGTACATGTCTGCGTAGGCACAGCGGGCAGTAAAAATAAATGAGTGAGCCAGCATACTTGGCTGACAAAGTGAGCCGCGATGAACACCAGCGACGATATGCAGATATTTCTCACATATGGCGACATTGCGCTCGCCAGCAGCTTAATCCTCATAGTATTGATGGTCTCTTGGCGTTTGCGTCTACATCTGACCAAGACACTATTTATGGCGGCGCTACGTACAGTCGTGCAGCTGAGCTTTATCGGTCTCATCTTAGCGTGGGTATTTGCGCGCGAGCAGTGGTATGAAGTTTTATCCATCTTGACCATAATGACACTGATTGCAGGAAGTGCGGCCAAAAACCGAGTCAAACGCCGCTATAAAGGCTTGTTTATCGATACGCTGCTTGCCGTTAGTGTCTCCGCAGTAGTGGTGACAGCCATTGCTATCTTGGTTATTTTAGAAGTGCAGCCATGGTACACACCGCAGTTTGTGATTCCTATTTTGGGTCTGATATTAGGCAACTCACTGACTGCCATCTCATTGACCAGTAACCAGCTGATCAATGCCTTTTATGAGCAGCAAGCGCGTATCGAGATGATGCTCAGCTTATCTGCGACGCCCTTTGAGGCTGTACATGAGCAGATACGAACGGCCATCATCAATGGTATGACACCGACGCTCAACTCTATGTTGGTGGTCGGCGTGGTGAGCTTACCTGGTATGATGACAGGACAGATCTTAGCAGGCGCTGATCCTACCCAAGCCATTCGCTATCAAATAGTCACCATGTTTTTGATCTGTGTGAGTAGCACATTGGGCTGCACCATCAGCGCCCTACTCACTTACCGCCGATTTTTTAATAAAAACCAGCAATTCTCGCTTCCTTGACTGCCAATTGCTGGCTTCTATTAGGGCGTGTCCTCAATTCAACTGATAGTCACCCAATTTACTCCATCAAGCCTCACTTCTTTTCATTATCCGTTCATTGTCATTGTCAATTATATATATAGTCGATACACTCTAAAAATGTCAT
>NZ_JAPEHS010000011.1:0-47052 GCF_028823565.1 Psychrobacter sp. A3 | reverse complement strand
CCGCCGCCATCAAGAGCACACAATAGGCCGCCAGCGACAGTAAAATATGGGCCTCAAGCCCGAGGCTGATATCGGTAATGGGCTGATAGGGGACACGGCCGACATAGCCGATGGTCATGCCTGCCAGCGCGGTCGGCGCCGCCAAGATGCCGAGGCTGACAATCGGACGATACAAGCTAAACAGCACATAAAAACACAAGAAAAATAAGCTGATCAGGCTGATGACGTTAAACAAATTAAAATTTAGGCCATACAACGTCACCACAGATGGATAAAGTAGCGCGGCATGCGCGGCCATCCCGAGCAGCAATAAGCCTAGACTGCGGCCTTTGTAGATAGGTTTATCAGCAATCAGCGCCCAACCGATGTAAACGCTGACCGCTATATAAGTCAGGCTAGCAAGTAAGAATGCAAAGTGCACAGCTATAAAACCTCATCTCATACTGAGCGCAACATGACCGCTCAATGTGTCACCAAAGTGGTATTATCGGAATGATTAGAATAATCCTCCAATTTATCATAAAATGGGTGGCAATTGAGCACCATCTTACTTATTCTTGATAAATGCTTGGTGGCCGCATTATCCGCAGCAAGAGGGTTTAAACCCCTGCAAAACGACCATAAGTACCGTATCGTCTTAATGGTATAGTAAGGATTATCTGCTGTTTTTTGTGGCCATCTCATAAGGGCTTGTGCTAAAAGCATCCCTTAATATGTTCAGACACCCTGATATTATTGATAAATCGGTTAACTGGTTTACTAAGCGCTGATTTAACGAACAACTATTCTAACTGTATTATTTTAACTGAGAGTTATTTATGTTTGATACCTTAACAGAACGCTTATCGTCGAGCCTACGTAATATCGTAGGATCTGGACAACTGACTGAAGACAATATCAAAGACACGCTGCGCGAAGTGCGCATGGCATTACTAGAGGCTGACGTGGCGCTACCTGTCACCCGTGACTTTGTCAAACGTGTTAAAGAGCAGGCATTGGGTGCTGAGGTGCTAAAAGAGCTGGCACCGGGCCAAGCCTTTGTCAAAATCGTCCATGACGAGCTGACCGAAATGATGGGCAGTGCCAATCAGCAACTAGAGATGACGGGTAAGCCGCCAGTCGTTTACTTGCTCGCCGGCCTACAAGGGGCGGGTAAAACCACCACGGCAGGTAAGCTTGCCAAGTACTTACAAGAGCGGCAAAAGAAAAAAGTCATGCTGGTCTCAGCGGACGTCTATCGTCCAGCCGCGATTAAGCAGCTTGAGCAAGTCGCCGGGCAAGTGAATGCTAAATTTGTCAATTCAAGTGTCGATGAAAACCCGATAGATATCGCCCGCCGCGCTATCGAAGAAGCCAAAATCCAATACCAAGATATCTTGATCATCGATACCGCGGGTCGTTTGCACATTGACGACACCATGATGGATGAGATCAAGGCATTAACGGCTGCGGTCAATCCATCTGAGACGTTGTTTGTCGTTGATGCGATGACGGGTCAAGATGCGGCCAATACTGCCAAAGCCTTTAATGATGCGCTACCGCTGACAGGCGTTATCCTCACCAAGACCGATGGTGATGCGCGCGGCGGTGCGGCGTTGTCTGTACGTGCCATCACAGGCAAGCCGATTAAGTTTTTGGGTCGCGGCGAAAAGCTGGACGCCTTAGAGCTCTTTCATCCTGAGCGTATCGCCCAGCGTATCCTCGGTATGGGTGATGTACTGAGTCTGGTCGAAGAAGTCGAACAAAAAATCGACCGTGATAAAGCCGAAAAAATGGCGAAAAAGATACAAAAGGGCGGCGATTTTGACCTTGAGGATCTGTTGACTCAATTTCAGCAAATGAAGAGCATGGGCGGCATGGCAGGCTTTTTGGACAAGATGCCAGGTATGGGCGGCTCAGACATACAAAAAGCGGTCGAGGATGCCAAACCTGAAGAAAAAGTACGTGAAATGGAGGCGTTGATTAACTCTATGACGCCGTTTGAGCGTAAAAACCCAGATAAGATCAACCCAAGCCGCAAGCGCCGTATTGCCGCAGGCTCTGGGCGTGAGATTCAAGACGTCAACCGCTTACTAAAGCAGCACAAGCAAATGGCAAAGATGATGAAAATGATCTCAAAGCCAGAAGGCATCAGTAAAATGATGAAGTCGATGCAAGGCTTGATGGGTGGCGGCGGATCTGGCGGCGGTCCACTGTTTGGCGGTGGTCAGCAAGGCGGCGCTAAAGACGTGAATCCTGCACAGATGGCAAAGCAAATGGGGCTAGATCCAAACAACATGCCGAGCACCGAAGAGATGCAAAAGCAGATGCAAGAGCTACAAAACCAAGCGCCCAAAAAGTTCAAAACGCGCTTTTAAGCCTTGGTTGGCAGGCATGGTCGTTAGTATTGTCGTCAGTATTATAAATACGGCAAGTATAACGACCATCAAAGAGACCTCAAAGCTGTGACGGCTTTGGGGTCTTTTATGTTTGCCAAGCGTGGGTTGGTACTGATAAAGAAAGTATGAAAAACGTAGAAATTCATAAAACTTGCCTATCCTAAATGCTATGATAGGCGCTGATTTATTAGGGCATAAGTTTTGTGCCGAGCGACAAAATTGAGGTTGTGATGTTTTTAGCAATGGATACCGTGTTTGATCAGTGTTCGATCGCCGTTTTAGATGCCAGTGGACAGGTATTGTCCGCTCATACAGAGAGCGGCAAACGTCAGCAAACCCAGCAAATATTACCAATGATTGATGCGGCATTATCCGAGGCGCAATTGCAGCTTGCTGATATACAGGCGCTGATATTTAACCGTGGCCCTGGCGCGTTTAGCGGCATACGTATCAATACCGCCGTGGTGCAAGCGTTGTCTGTGGCGCATGATTTGCCTTGCGTTGGGGTCTCAAGCCTGCAGGCCATTGCCCAATGCGCGTATCAGCAGTATGGTGTGACAGAGGTTTATAGTGCCCTTGATGCTCGTATGCAACAAGTTTATTTTGGACAGTACGAGCTAATATCAGACAATCAGGCAGGACGCCATATCATGCAGCCAGTAGTGGCCGACGATAGCGATAGTACTGAGCAGCTTTTAGATTATGATAGTCAGACAGCCTTTAACCTGCCTATCGCAGGGAATGGCGCACCGCTATTAGCGTTACAGGATCAGCAAATGTGTCATGACGATATTTGGCCAGATGCTGTCGTCATCGGGCAGCTTGGCATTGCACAGTTTGCAAACATTGGCGGTACTGAGGCGGCGCAAGCGCTACCAAAATATCTGCGCAATCAAGCTTGGAAAACCCTCAAAGAGCAAGGTAAGGCATAACTGTTGAATACTTTGTGAGCATGAATCAATATAAAACCAACGTCAACATAGGACAGCCAATCGGTCTGTTCTGAGCTCAGCCTGTTTTTGGGCCAGTCTGTTTTTAGGAAAGTTACTGTGGATATACTTTTATTCGTTCAAGCCGTCATTATGGGTATCGTGGAAGGTATCACTGAGTTTTTACCCATCTCTAGTACGGGCTATTTGATTTTATCTGCAGATGTGATGGGTTTTTGGACCAAAGAAAAAGTCGATTTGTTTGTGGTGGTGGTGCAGCTCGGTGCGATTTTGGCGGTCATTTATGACTACTGGGGCAGGCTGTGGCAAGCGTTTATGGGTCTGCTGACTGGCAAGGCCGCTGGCATGAGCAACCCACGGCAGCTGGGGCTGAGTCTGATTGTCGCCACTATTCCGGTGATGCTGGTGGGCTTTACCTTTGCCGATGAGATTAAGACTTATCTGTTTAATCCGATCACAGTCGCTATCATGCTTATCATCGGTGGTCTGCTGATTTTTTATGTCGAAAAACGCCCTAAGCCAATCATTGCAAAAGAGGCAGAAGATATCAGTATGAAAACGGCGTTGATGATTGGCCTATTTCAGTGTTTGGCTCTGATACCAGGCACGTCACGCTCAGGATCGACGATCATTGGGGCGCTATGGCTTGGAGTCTCGCGCAAGGCTTCGGCAGAGTTTTCTTTCTTTTTAGGTATCCCAGTGATCGTTGGTGCAGGCTTGCTTGATTTAGCGAAGCATCATGAGGTACTGGCTAGCAGTGAAGATTGGGTGGTGCTCGGTATTGGCACCATCGTATCATTTGTTGTCGCGCTTCTTTGTATTCGCCTGCTTGTGGCGTGGGTGAGTCGCCGTGATTTTACTATTTTTGCGTGGCTGCGCATTATTACGGGTGTTATTGTATTGATAGCGGCTTGGGGTTTTGGGTATCAAATGGCAGGGTAAATTGGTCAAGTTATTTATGATACTAGAGGTTCCAATCAAGCGGCAAAAAGGATGGTGATTATGACAGATGTGCGTCAAGCGTATAGCGACTCTGAGGCTTTTGTACATTGCCAATTGTTTTATGTGAATGACAGCCAACAATCACAGATTGAGCGCCTACAGTCGTTGATGAGTGAACATAAACTGCCAATCGTTTTAGAGACCGAGCTCTCACTGGAGAAATTCACACAAAAACGCCGCCAGCAATTAAGCGAAACCTTTGCTCGTCCTATCTTATTGCTTGATGCAAAAGACAAGCTATCATGGCTCAGTGATGGGCTCAGTGTGGCGCCTGAATGGGATAAACTGCAACGCCGTGTGGTCAGTGCTGGGCGTAAGTCTGAGCTATTATTGCAAGCGGCAAAAATTACTGCAGAGAGCTGGGTTATCGATGCCACGGCGGGCTTTGGTCATGACAGTTTGATATTGGCCAGCACCGGTGCTCAAGTCACCATGCTTGAGCAGCAGCCGTTGATGGCATTGCTATTGTTGGTAGAGCAGCAGCGGATGAGTGCACAGCCCAATTGGCAAAAGCTGATGAGCCGTCTACACATCATCAACACCGATGCGCTCAGCTACTTTGCCACTTTACCAGTTGATATGACAGGTGCGACTAAAGCCGTCGATGTGGTCTATCTAGATCCGATGTTTCCAGAAGACAGCTACCAAGACAGCAAGACTGGCAAAGGTGCTAAAGTCGGCAAGCATATGCAAGCCTTGCACCAGTTGGCAAGCCCGCCGACACTGGACGAAGAGCGCCAACTGCTACAACATGCGCAAGCTATTGTTAGAGATAGTGACAAACAAGGCCGCGTGGTGGTAAAGCGCCCACAGCTTGCACCGTCACTTGCCAATCAACAGCCCAATGAGAGTTGGCATAACGAAGCGGTGCGCTTTGATGGTTACTTTGTGTGATAGACGTTTTGTTATTAGGATGAATGGACTCAGTTAATCCGCTTGAGTGTTTAGAGTTAATGAGTTTAGGAGTAGGGATGTCAACGTTAGTCATATGGATCATGGGCGCGGGCCTACTGTTATACAACATCGCGCTACGCACACAGATACTGCAACTAAAAGCACGATTACGTGAGCAAACAGGCACACAAGCTTATTTGGCCTGCCTACGTCAGCATGCTGCCAAAGGTGACATCGCGGCTATAAAAGCGCTGCGAAAAAAATATCCTGAGCTGTCGCTGATCGAAGCCAATAAATTATGGCAGCAGATCCAGTAAATTTATCCGAGCACATAAGCTGGCTACCTAACTTTTTATTGATGATAATTAAAATACCATGACATTTTCAGACAAACTACATGCCTACCTGCAATTGACCCGTTTTGATAAACCAGTCGGTATAGAGCTGCTACTTTGGCCGACGCTATGGGGCGTGATGCTGGCGGCGATGGGTGAGGCGCAGCAGCAAGGAGCGACGGCAGGCTTGCCCAGCCTAAAAGTATTTGTATTATTCGCGCTCGGGGCGATTTTTATGCGGGCGGCAGGCTGCGCGATTAATGACTTTGCCGATCGCAAGGTCGACGGTCATGTGTCTCGTACCAAAGGCCGACCATTAGCAGATGGCCGCTTGTCTGCCAAAGAAGCCATCGCAGCTTTTGTGATACTTGTCTTACTCAGTGCCAGTTTATTGTTTTTTTTACCTATCGCAGTATTTTATTGGTCGTTAGGGGCGGTCATATTGGCCTTTATTTACCCCTTTATGAAGCGCTATACCCATTTGCCGCAAGTGTTTTTGGCTGCAGCGTTTGGCTGGGCGATACCGATGGCGTATGTCGCGATACAAGGCGCGCCTGACATCTGGTGTTGGCTGCTATTTATCGCTTATATGTGCTGGACGGTGGCCTACGATACCCAGTATGCCATGGCGGATCGTGAGGACGATTTAAAAATTGGGGTTAAATCCACAGCGATACTCTTTGGCCGCTATGATGTCGTTATCATCTCGCTGCTACAGATGCTATTTTTGCTCATTATGGGTGTGGTGATGTGGCATTATTTTGCACCGACGTCGCTTGACATCACGCCAGTATTTGGCCTAGCGCTGGTGGCGATGATGTTTGCTAAGCAAAACAGCGCTTGTGCCACTCGCAATGCGCAGGCTTGCTTTCAAGCATTCTTAGCCAATATCTGGGTCGGACGCTATGTTTTTGCGCTTATTGCAATTGCTTGTATATGGACGACCTTCAATGGATAAATTTAAGAAGTTACCGAGATTTAAATCAAAGAAACCCTCTGATACAAATGGCTCAGGTGTCGATTATCAGGTAAAACTTGCTGAGCAGGGACTGACACGCGAGCAAGTCATCGCCACCGAGCGTAAACTGGCCAAATTTGCCAACACCATGGACTCGTTGGTGCGGGTGCCATTTACCAAGCAAGGCATGGGCGCTGATGCCGCGCTCTCCACCATTCCACTAGCAGGTGATATAGCCGGACTGATATTGACCAGTTATGCGTTTATTTTAGGCCGACAATTAGGCGTACCAGCACATAAGATGACGCCTGCAGTGAGACTGGCGCTGATCGATATGGTGGTCGGTATCGTCCCTGGTATCGGCACATTGCTGGATATCTTTATGCGTCCCAGCCGCAAGACCTTGGGCATCGTCCATGAGCATCTACACGATGAATATGGCATCACCGAAACCATGCATATGGATCGGCCGTTTTTGCATCAATCGTTAGAAGGCAAGCAGCAGCAAAGTCGCTTTTGGCGTAATCCTATTGTGGCTTGGGTGTATCTGCACATTCCCGATATTCTCGGCCTTATCGTCATCGCGATGATCGCGTGGGGGCTGTGGGCGCTTATGAGTTGGTTGGTCGAGGTATTTGGCAAGACAACGGGTTTTGGCTAAAAATAAGCAATAAAAAAGGCGGCACACGTTATGGTCGTGTGCCGCCTTTTTTATTGCTTAAAATATTATTCTTAAGAGTATTCTTAAGAGGCTTAAGGCATTTGTCTTTTAATAAGTTGCCAGTTGATAATTTACTCAGTGACGACTTCTGCTTCAGCACTGACTGCATCAAAGCTAGTGACTTTATTGTTTTGGATAAGATCAATGGTACCGCCACCTACATGACTCACTAATTGGACGTTACCGTCAGCTGAGCGATATGTGGGGTTGTTACCTTGGCCTTCTGGTGCGCTGAGTGTCAACTTTGGCTGATTGGGGCGAGTGACGATGGCATTGAGTACGCCCGCCGCCGAGGTCTCAAAAGTGACGGATAATGACTCGCCAGCTGCGCTTATATAACGCACATCGGTGATTTGTGCGCCTTTAATGGCTTGCTCTGGACTAGGGGTTACAGCGTTATTTGATGCCGTTTTAGTCTCTTCAAGGTCTTGTTCCAGTTCAGTCAAACTCACATCGCGCTCTGAATCAGTAGCAGTCTGCGCTGAGTTCGGTACCTCCTCTATACTGTCATCTGCCGCTTCATTGACATTGACATTGATATTTGTCGTTACTGGCGTTGTCTGTGTTGACGTTTCAGATGGTGTTTCGGCAGATTCTTCGGGTTCTGGCGTTTCTTGACAGGCAGTCAGCAAAAACACACTCAAAAAAATAGCAGGTGCACTGAGGCAGTAAGTGTTAGCGTTCAAAAAGCTGAGCCGTTTTGGTAAACAGGTTTTCATAGTCAGGTTTATCCGTTAATAGCGCGCTATATCAATGTGGCAATTTGCAAGGGTCAGCCTGCCATCTCATCACTATATAGTATTACGTATTGACTGTAATAACCAGCTTACGCTGTCCGCCATAACCCTTCAAGTCTCTGTGCTCACATAAGTAAACCCCTTGCCACATCCCCAAACCCAAGACACCATCTATCAGAGGAATGGTTAAACTGACACCTATCATTATGCTTTTGAGATGCGCGGGTAGATCATCGGAGCCCTCTAAGGTATGACGGTACTCTGGCTGATCGGCTGGGGCGATTTTATTGAGCCAATCCTCTGTGTCCAACCTTACATCTGGGTCAGCATTTTCATTAATGGCGAGACTGGCTGACGTGTGTTGCAAAAACAAATGAACCAGCCCCGCTTTGGCGCTGGACGGTATGAGCTGAGCAATGGCTTCCTCGATGATAGGCGTGATGACATGGATGCCACGCGCGTAGGCAGGTAGCTTAAGGGTGGTTTGATGATAGCTCATGATGCTTATCTCATTGTCGGAATGAATATTAAATAAAGATATCACAAGATAATATGAATCGTCGAAAGCGTTGTTTTGATGTACATAAATATCATCCTAAATGATATTAAGTGAGCGGTGTTTGCAAACGGGTACGATTGGGCGATAGGCGTGCTTGCATCGCTGCCGACAACGGTGCAAACGAGCCGAGCATCATATCTGCCAATGTTTCAGCGCATATGGGGGCTAATGCATAGCCTTTTGCGCCCATTGCACTCATTGTCCAAATCCGCTCGCTGTTGGCTAGCGGCCCAACGATTGGATGATAGTCAGGCGTTTGCGTACGAATGCCAGCACGCCCGTGCCATCCGCTGGTGTCAGTCGGAATGAGACTGTCCATCTCAGGAATGGCAGTGACGAGCTTGTCGCGGCTAATCTGATGCTCTTCATCACGGATATCGGTGCCTGTGTCATTACGCACAAAACTCGCCCCTAACAATAAATGTGTTGTACCTTCTACCACATCGTTTAACTCGTTATCGCCAGCGTGCGCGGTAAAGGGGGTACAGTAACCGCTGTATTTAAGTGGTACTTTCGGTAAGTTTGTAAGCTCAGCGGCGGTCGGCGTAAACCAAGAGAGCTGACCGCGTATTTTACGGCAATCAAAAATGCGTCGATCTAGCTTATGACTCTCAAATGCGGCGCAAATCACTACGTTATCAGCATCAAGAGAGACGGTGTTGTTTGCCTGATCATTACCTTTAATCGTAGTGGTTTGCGCCGTCTCGCTAATATCGTAAACGTCTATTTGCTGAAAGTGGATGAGCGGATGCGTCAGAACGACGTCTTTTAAGGCGTGCGGATTGACCAAGCCAGACTGTGGTAAATATAAGTTTTTTGTTAAGTCTTGCGCGGTTAGTCCGCTAATACTTTGGGCTTGTTCATGAGATAAAGTGGTCGCCATCTCATTGGGATAATCTGCAATCTGTTCGGTGCCGATATTGGCTTTTATCAGCAAATCGAGCGCGCCTGTCGGCTCAAGCACTGGCGCTAGCTGCTGCTGCGTAGCCTTGTCATTGAGCGTTCGATATAGTCTGCTACTATAGAGATAGCCGATAGTATGCAGATGCTCGTCGACATGATGGATGGGCGTCATTTTGGGCGCGAGTAGGGCGCGCGGATTGCCTGACGCCCCTGCCAACGGTGCCGTTTTATCCAGCAAGGTCACCTGGACACCGCGATTGGCCAGCGTCCACGCCATCATCAGCCCTGAGATGCCAGCACCAATGACGATACTATGGCCATTATCTATAGCTTGGTGGTCAGCCGCTCGGTTATCAGTGTGGCCAGATATCTCATCGCTTACTGGCGCTGGCATGATGGCAGTGAGCATCTCACGCTTGCGGCCAAAGCCTTTGACTTTTTGGATCTCAAAGCCGCAGCTCTGTAGCGCCCGTTTGACGATGCCGGCGCAGCTATAAGTGGCCGCGGTTGTGCCAGAGCGGGAGAGACGCTGAATTTGTGCAAAGATATTTTGAGCCCATAAGGTGCTGTTGCACGACGGCGCAAATCCGTCCAGATACCAAGCATCGACAGCAGGCGCTGGCGTTAGGTACGTCCCTGATGCCAATTTGGTTAAGCTATCCGCAGCATCGCCCAACCATATATCGACCGTTAAGTTGTCATCAAAAAAACGCAAGCGATGACAGCCTGCGATGAGCGGCGGATAAGCGGCCAAAAACTGCTCAATCAGCTCGGCCAGCTCAGGCGCACGCTGTGCCCATAAGGCTAAAATTTGAGTAAGATCCGTGAGCGGTATCGGGAATTTTTCTGTGGTAATAAAATGCAGCTTCGCTGTGGCTAAGTGCGGATGCATGTCACGCAGCGCACGCCAGAGCTGCCACGTTGCCAATAAATTTAGCCCTGTGCCGAGTCCCAACTCCGCGATGCTAAAGCATTGCATTGGCGCAAGGTTTGCCAAGCGCTCGGCGAGTTGGTTGTGTGCCAAAAACACGTAGCGCGACTCTGCGAGACCGTCGGCATGGGAAAAATACACATCACCAAACTCACCAGATACCGGTACCTGATTGCCCGTGTCATCCATTTGCCAGTCAATCTTAGCAGGGCGGATGGCAGAAGGCTGTGGTGAATGACTGTTTGGCGACTGAGTATCTGGCTGTCTATTTGGCAAGGAGGCAGATGTACTGCTGTTTTTTGGGGCGGCGTTAGACATAAATGGTCACATCAGACAAAGCAAAAAGACGATAAATAAAACTACCAGCGCTCACGGCGGACAAACACAAGCCACGAGATAAAAATACCCACAAGCAAGCTGATCAAAACCGTAAAAGCGCCATATAAAAACAACTGGCCCTTACTCTCATATATCAAGACATTGACTTGGGTTTGTAAGTCATTCACTTGCCGCTGCAATTGGGCATTACGGCTAAGGAGCTGCTGATTGGCATCGGAGAGCGCTTGACTGGACGGCTGCAACTGCGCGGCCAAGGTGTTATTGATATTAAGGCTGGCGTTGGTACCCGCTGCAGGCGGTGCGGCTTGCTCTACCAAAGGGGCGGCAGTGCTGGCAGCCGTATCGGTGACGCTCGGCGCTGCATAAGCAGACTGCGCGGCCAGCGCCATGACCAACAACACTCCAGCAAGCGCAGACGTAGAGCCAAGCGTATTTAGTACAGAGGGGTATCGGCTCACGGTTTGGTCACTTGTGCAGCGTCGTTGCCAGATTTTGGCAACGTATGAATAAAAGGTTTGATATCGACATGACTATAGACGCCATCACGTAGGTAGGGCTCGTCGTTTGCCCACGCCTGCGCCGCCTCGATAGAGTCAAAGTCAGCGATGATTAAGCTACCTGACATTGCCTCCAAACCGTGTTCGATAGGGGTAGGGCCTGCGATAATTAGGCGGTTTTCTTGGTCGAGTGCCTGTAGACGGGCGACGTGCTCAGCGCGGGTAAGTTGACGCTGCGCGTGGCTATCGGCTACGTCATGACCGATGATGGCAAATAAGGACATGAGACTTCCTCATAAAATAAACAGTAAATAAAAGGGATGAATGTTCAACACGCTCTAACCACATGAGCTGATAAAAAATCGCGAGTATCGATACAAACGTGCCAAGATGGCATCATGATGGTCGCGATTGGCATTTAGCTGGCGCTGCAAATTATTATAAAATCATAGAAATCATAATGCGCGCGACTTTGCTATTTTGCCGACTTATCCGTCAATGCTGGATTGAGATACTTTTTTAGTACTGCAAACTGAGCGACGACAAACACCAACATAATTGGAATCCAGCCATAAGTTTTAAAGTTGATCCAAGCTTCATCTGACATCATAAACGCTGTGATATAATGCAAGATGCCCATAAAGGCAAAAAACAACCCCCACGCGACAGTCAGTTTTTTCCAGCCGCTCATCGTCAGTGAAAAGACATCTTTCATCGCCAATTGCATCAAGGGTTTATTGATCGCGGCACTGACAATCAGCGTTAAGGCAAAGATGCCGTTGATGATTGGCGACTTCCAGCGTAGATAGACATCATCACGCAGCAATAACGTGCCACCACAGAACAAAATGGTCAATAACAAAACGACCCATTGCTGTTTATCAAATTTGCCTTTTTGCCGAATGAAGTGAATGGCATAAACGAGGATGGTGGCGATCAGTAGCGCACCCGCCGCCGCCAAGATACCACTGTAACGAGCAGCGATAAAAAAGGCAATTAAAGGAATAAAGTCTAATAAGGCTTTCATAGCAAGTGGGATGTCCAACAAAAACGTATGGGGTAGTTTACACGTCTACTGCGGCAAAAAAAAGCAAACAACGCGATAATCATACGATATCACAAGCCTGCGCGCCAATAGTCAGTGCGGCTTATCAGTCGTGCTACTGCTATATCGAAAGGGTTGTTGCTGATGCGCGGGCGCGCCGAGTTATTATTGACTTTTTATATCGTTAACTCACTTTAAAACCGATACAGTGCAGCTGGAATGAATTGTGCGCAGCATCTGTCAGCGTAGACACCGCAAGCAAGGAAAATTTATACCAGTTGCCCGTTCATATGAGCGCATCGATTTTATTTCAAACTGACTATACTTTTATATACTGTTAAAGCTAAGGCTTATTTTATGAAATTTGATTTACATTGTCACAGTACCTGCTCTGATGGTACTTATGCACCGACCGAAGTGGTGCAACGTGCCCACGCAGCTGGCGTCAATGTATTGGCACTGACCGATCATGATACGCTGGCAGGGATTGATGAGGCGCGGGCAGCGGCGACGGCCTGCGGTATGCAGCTGATTAATGGAGTTGAGATTAGCTGTGAGCATACGCTCAGCGGCGGCTATGGCAAAAACAAATCAACCAAAAAAATCATCCATGTGCTGGGGCTGGATTTTATTGACCGAGATAAAATGCACGCAACTTTGCAGCAATTACAAGACAGCCGCGCCAGTCGCGGTCAGAAAATCACTGAAAAGCTTAGTGAGTTATTAAGTCTCGATTATGAGGAGCTGTGGCAGGCCGTACTGGATAAAGCCGGTGGCAACCCGCAAGGGGTCGGACGCGCTCATATCGGTCAGGTACTGTTTGAGCGCGGCGACGTCAAAACGGTACAAAAGGCCTTTGACAAATATCTGGCGGATAATAAACCTGCCTATGTGGCGATCGATGCGCTTAGCATGGCTGAGGGTATCGAGCTGATACATGCGTGTGGCGGCAAGGCTGTATTGGCGCATCCGACGCGTTATCATCTCTCAGCCACGCGGGTGCGTAAGCTGGTCGAAGAGTTTGCTGGGCTAGGCGGCGATGGTTGTGAGCTGCCTGCCACCAGTGAGCCTATCAGCACCCGCCGCATGGTCGACCGTAGTATCGCTGCCAATAATTTGGTGGCTTCGGTTGGTAGTGACTTTCATGGTAGCAATATGCCGTGGCGGCGCTTGGGCGACGTTCCTGTATTGACACCTGACCAACAAGGCGTCTGGCAGTCGTTTACCACGCTTGGCTAACGGCTCATATACATCTGTCTAGAAGCGCGAGGCCGCCGCTTATTTAGTTACACTTTGAGGTGAGCGTTTGTCTAATAAATAGCCAAAACAGATTGAAACCTCAGAAAAATCTTGCCACACTTAAGTGGTGGCCAGCGTTTGTACGATGGGTAGGACGTTTATCTCTTACGCACGCAGCTATCTGAGCTTATATTTAATAGACGCTTATTTTATATAGCAGTTGTAGTCGTTGGTTGCTTTCACTCATGTTATGTCTGGTGTATTTACATTTTTTGCGGTAGCCAAATTATGTCTGTATCGGTTCTTCATTTAGGCTACAAGCGACTCTCACGAGCAATCTTCGAATGGCAAGCTGCTGATAGGACTGCTTTGTTGGCAGTGTTTATCTTGATGGAGGTGTTTTTACACTGGCTTTGGTGTGCGTTTGTCTGGTGGTATCAAGATGCCTTAGGCGCTTATGTTTATATTCATCTGTTGTATCCGCTGTGGCTTGGTATCACGGTAATGGGTGTGTTTTTTTGGGGTATTGCACGCCATCTGTCGCGTCTTAAACGGCAAACGACTGCCATAAAAAACAAAAACTTAAATAAATGGCAGCTGCTGTTGGTAGTGCCTTATACCTTCTATATCGCCACTGTGATCATCATGGTCGGTTATAGCAGTTTGTTTGCGGGTGTCTCGCTGGTAGGCGGTGCGATGCTTGGGATGATGCTGATCAAACGCCGCTATGCGTGGCGTGTATTTTTGCTACAGATTGCTCTGATTTTATTGGCTATCTTGGCGCCTTACTTCGGTATTCATCTGCCCAACTTGCGTCAACTGACGTTTGTTTATCCATTTTTAGACAGCCAAAACTATCTGACGTATAACGAGCTGATGGCGATCGAAAACACGCTTGCCACCTCGGTGTTTAAGGGGGTGACGTTAGACTGGTCGAGTATCAGCGAGCTACAGCGCTCTTCGACGTTTTTTTGGCGCGCAACCCACGTGCTACTGGCCTTACCCAAAGCAATCTTTATTGTTTATATGTTTCGTACGTTGTTGTTGATATTAGATGACAGCAAAAACGAGATATTAAAGCATGCCAATCAAGACGAGCTAACCCAGCTCAAAAATCGTCGATACGGTTTGACGCAGATGAAGCAAGCGCTAAAAGAGCTACAAGATGGGCAGGACTTTAGCGTTATCTTACTAGATTTGGATTGGTTTAAAGACATCAATGACACCTATGGTCATGAGGTCGGCGATCAGGTGTTGTTTGAAGTGGCGCAGACGCTGACGCAGGCATTGACCGATGCGGCCATCGTAAGCCGCTATGGCGGCGAAGAGTTTTTGATTGTCCTGCCAGCCACGAGTCATGATGGGGCGATGCTCATCGCCGAACAGCTCCGCAAAGACATCAGCAAGCACATCATCAAGGTCGATGATAATGAGGCGTTTAGCGTCACCGCAAGCTTGGGGCTATACACGTTCACTCACGAACAAAGCGTGTGTATGAAACAAGCCCGTACGGAGCAGCTACAGTTAGAGGCGGCGCTGCAACCAGCGCCCGCAGGCAAACCCCGCCATCACAGATCCGCCTTACCGCCAGAGTACCAGACCCTTTTGCCACCTGATATTTGCCAGCGTTTAATCTGTACAGCGGACAAGGCGCTCTATGAAGCAAAAGACCGTGGCCGCGACCAAGTGGTCAGTGCCAATCATATGTTCGACAGCGAAAATAGCCACCATGTGATGCTGTGTGGTATCTAAGCTGAGCCCAACTGTAAATGCTGGACGATGCTGGCCAGTACACTGGTGGCAAAGCTGCCAGTCGTCAAGGTAAAGCTCAGTATCAGCGCTTGCTCATTACTATCGGACGCATCTAACCACTCCCAGCTTAGCGATTCAATCGGCAAACGCAGTGCTCGGCGCTGGGCTTTGACATCGCGCTGCTCTAAGCCCATGGCCAGCTGTGTCAATAAGGCATTATTTTTTACAATGTCGCTCTCAAGCTGCGCTGCCATGCCGCTGACCTTATCGTTACCCACGCCCCACAGCACGCCAGTCGGATGAATATCACCACTCATCACCCGTGCGCGTAAGGCATCGTCTATTGCCTCACTGCCAAATATCGAGCCTGAGCCGTCTAAGTTAAATACCTCACCTGCCAGCCCAGTATCCCAGTTGCCTACGCGGACTCTGGCTGCCAATATCTCATTAAATATCAGACTGCGAGCCGCAGACAGCTCCATGGCGTTTTGCTCACGTGGCGCGCGTTTGCGTTTACTCTTTTTGGTTTTTGGTTTGCTCGCCGGTATGGGACGAGCAAATAGCCGTAGGGCTTCTGCGATGTTGTTGCCTTCATAACCAAAACGCTGGGGGCCAAAGTAATTGGGCACGCCTGTTTTGCTGATAGTAGCCAGATGTTGCTCGGTTGCCTGCTTGGCGTCAGTAGCTGCGATATTACTGGCAAACTCGATCTCTCGTAGGGTAATGGTAAATTGATTGGCCCGGTGAGTACCGCGATTGAGCTTTTTGTGGTGCCAATGCTGGGCGATGATGGTGACGGACTCGTTTTCACTGATGTCTACTGGGGCAAACTCAGAGGTGGGCAGTTGCTTTTTGGGGATTCTTAAGCTAAACCACTGCGTCGTTAGCGCTTGGCGATCTTTAAGTCCCGAATAACCAACATCGCGCAGAGGTATCTCTGCCCATTCAGAGAGTAATTTAGCTAAATAAGCGGTATTAATCCCTGATTTCTCTATATGTAGCCATAAATGCTCGCCTGCATCTGTGAAGTCTACCTCTAACCGCTCATTGACCACAAAGTCTTCAGGCTTAGCTTTATAGAGCGCCTGTTTGATAGGTGGCGTCATAGGCTGAGGTAGATCAGCGCAATTGGTTACTGCCGCAAAGTCGATAGTGGTAAGGTCAAGATGTTGATTCTTCATAGCAGTCATAAGTTAGTCATTTGATAGGTGATAAAAGAGTGAGTGAGAATTTTTTATAAATCAATGAATAAAGTAGCATAAACGCTTAACGCTTAAACTATCGAGTTTTGGATTAACCGCTGAAAAGTTACGATTTGCAACGCGCTAGATATACAAAAAAACATCGCTCGCCAAGTGGTCTTGCTACTATTAAAGGTAACGCCATTTTTAATGGTACTTATTTATCTGTAATATCAAAAAAGTAGTGCTTCACAATCAGCCTAGTAGAAGCAACTAACGATCAATACCTAATAATGAAATAGCAAACGTTAAGGATAACTTATGACTGACAATAACAAAATTACTATTAGCGCAGAGGGTATAAAAGATGGCGGTATGAAGTCGTTCAAACAAGACGATGATAGTATCATTTTAATCACCCGCGATGGCGATGAGTTTAACGCTTTTGATGGTAAATGTACCCATGCAGGCGCGGACTTAGGTGAAGGACTACGCTGCGGTAATCGCGTGATTTGTCCTTGGCATCACGGCACTTTTGATAGTACTGATGGCTCGCTGATAGAGCCGGTTGCGATGAAAAGCTTGACGCGCTATAGCGTGACTAAGCAAGGCGACAACTTAATCGTTGATACGACTAGCAATATCAACGAGCGAGCAGATAACGATCAGCTCGCTAATACGCATACCATCATCGTCGGCGGCGGCGGTGCAGGCTTTATGACCGCCAATCAGCTACGTCACACTGGTTATGGCGGCAAAATCACCCTAATCAGTGCCGACAATAAAGCGCCTTATAATCGCCCTTTGTTGTCCAAAGCGTTTTTAGCAGGTCAAATGGATGAGGGTAAACTTATTTTAGGCGGCTCAAATTGGGCTAATAGAAACAATATCGACTTGCGTCTGAATCAGCGAGTCAGCGAAATATTGCCCAATGAGAACGCTATTATTATCGAAAATAACAACGGCGATAATGAAAAACAAAGCGCAGACTTTTTGGTGGTGGCGACCGGCGCTGAACCTAAGATACCACCGTTTAAAGGTGCTGATCTTGCAAGCGTGTTTACGCTACGTAGCATGAGCGACGCCAAAGCCATCAAAGAGGCCAGCCAAGATAAGCAGGTGGTCATTGTGGGTACTGGGTTTATCGGCATGGAAGCTGCAGCGGCGTTATCGCAAGCAGGCGAGGCCGCCTCAATCACTGTCGTTGGTCGTAGCGCGCGGGTAATGAGTAATATTGTCTCTGAAGCGGTGAGTAATGCGCTCATCAAACTGCATGAAGAAAATGGGGTGCGCTTTGTGTTTGATGCAGGTGTTGAGAGCATCGATGGAGACGGCAGTCACGTCAGCGGTGTCACACTGTCAGACGGCAGTACGCTGGCAGCGGACGTGGTGGTTTTGGGTACGGGCGTGGCACCACGTACCGAGCTATTAAATGAAGTAAATGACCCCGATGGCGTACAAGTCGATAACGAGTTGCAGCTGCGCGATGGTGTGTATGCGCTAGGCGATATTGCCAAAGCCACCAATCAGATGGGACGGATGCGTATCGAGCATTGGCGCGTGGCCTTACAGCATGGCATGGTAACGGCTGCTGCCATCTTAAATGAAGACAATGACCACTCGCTAGAGGAGCGTATTCCTTTCTTTTGGACGGCGCAATATGGCAAGAGCCTGCGCTATAGTGGTCATGCCGCGACGCCAGATAAAGGCATTTTATTTGGTACGCCTGACGATTTAGATTACATCGAGTACTATTTTGATGACGAAGGAGAGAGTACTCGCGCTAGTGCCGCCAGCTCCCTAGGCCGAGACAAAGAGCTGATTGCTTTTAGCGAATTATTACGCCGAGGTCATGCGCCAACCCGCGCTCAAATCAATGCAGGATTCGATATTATCGAGCAAGCCCATGCGCTATCACCATAGACTAATTAGCGGTTAATAATTATCATAAAGGCTGTCCTAGTATATTAGGTCAGCCCTTTTTATTAGCAATCATGTTTAGCCCGAGAGAGTACCCAAATGACTGATACCGCGAAAAACAAAAAAACTGACGATGACACTGCTGACAAAGCAGCAAAAGTATTTTTACGGCAAGCGGATGCTAATGATGTGAGCGCTTTAGAGCAACTCTTAAACCTCTGCTATCGCCAAGATGAAGGCTGGACCAATGAGGCCGATTTGGTGGGCGGTATTCGCACCACGGCAGACGAGCTAGCTGGCGTCATTGCCAATCCTAAGCACTATGTTTTTGTTTATCCACAGACCGATACCGGCGAGCGCGGCGGCAAGGAGATAGGCGAGCTATTGGGCTGCATAGCTGTCGATATAAAGGTCGAGACAGATTCAGATAAAAAATCTCATAGCAACAAAGCTTATATCGGTATGTTTGCCGTGCATCCAGAGCTACAAGGAGCGGGCATCGGTAACGTGATATTGCAGGCCGCCGAAACTTTCGCTGAAAGACATCTAAAAAGTAACAATCAACCCACCTGTCTTACTATGTCCATCTTAAGTCACCGCCCTGAATTATTGGCTTATTATCAGCGCCGCGGTTATCAGCTAAATGGCAATAGTATGCCGTTTCCTGTCGATGGTAATAATGGCGAGCCTAAGCGCGATGACTTAGTACTATTGGAGCTTGAGAAAATCGTTAACGCATAACAGCGGACTTTATGCGCCCCAAAAGTGACCAAAAGTCATAAACAGCCCAATGCTGAGCAAGATAAATGCCACAATAATTAAGCGCTTGAACCAGTTAAAAGCAGGCAAGCGGGTCGCAGGGTCATCAGACATCAAAAACGCAAACAAGAACAATAAACTTGCTGCTAAAGTCATAATGCCTAAGCCCACGGGTAATATAAAAAGGTACACATGCCACACAGTCATCTCGCAACGGTCATTATTAAACGCATCATAGCAGTATCAGGATTGTGCTGTCTGTATGTGGTTTTACACTAAAGCAAAAATAGACAATAAAAAAGGCCATTTGTTAAAAATAGCCTTTATTCTCATTCAGTCTGTCTAACGCATCGTCACAAACTCTTCTGCACCGGTTGGATGAATAGCAACGGTATTATCAAAGTCTGCTTTGGTCGCGCCCATCTTCACTGCTACGGCAAACCCTTGCAGCATCTCATCGACACCGTAACCGATGCCATGTAGGCCAATGATTTTCTCCTCCTCACCTAAGCACACCAGCTTCATCACGCACTTTTGGCGATGCTGAGTCACCGCGCTATACATCGAGGTAAAGGTCGAGGTGTAGCACTTAATGTTGTCTTTGCCATATTGCGCCACCGCGTCAATCTCAGATAAACCAATAGTACCGATAGCGGGATGAGTAAATATAACCGTCGGTATCAAATCATAAACCAAATGCTCATCGGTCTTGTTGTTAAACAAGCGCTCAGACAGACGCCTACCAGCGGCGATGGCAACTGGTGTCAGATCAATACTATAGGCGCTCAGACAGACGCCTACCAGCGGCGATGGCAACTGGTGTCAGATCAATACTATTTTCGATAATATCACCGACCGCGTAAATACCATCGACATTGGTATTTTGGAATTTATCGACTTTGATTTTGCCAAACTCGGTGGTTTCTACGCCCGTTACTTGTAGGTTGATGTTGTCAGTAGACGGCGCGCGCCCAATTGCCCAAATCAAGCAATCGACCGTATCAAGCGTGCCATCTTTAGTACATAGCTCTAAACAGCCATCTTCGTTTTTATTGACTTCGGTAAGGGTGGTGTTGGTATGCAGATGAATACCGTCTTGCTCCATCTCTATGAGCAAGGTCTCAACGATAGTATGATCAAACGAGCGCAGCGGCGAATGCTGACGCACGTATAGATGCACCTCAGCGCCTAAGCTGTTCAGCACGCCTGCGATTTCAACAGCAATATAGCCTGCGCCTGCGATAGCGACGCGTTTGGGCAAATGAGTCAATTTAAAAAAACCATCAGAATCGATACCGTGCTCTGCGCCTTTGATATTAGGCTTGATAGGATGACCGCCCGTCGCAATCAAAATATGGTCAGCAGTGATTTGCTCGCCATTGACCTCAACCGTATTGGTATCGACGAATTTAGCAAAGCCTTTAATCACTTCCACGCCGTTTTTGGCTAAGTTATTGTCATAAGCGCGATGGATATTCTCGATGTACTGCTGACGGCTTTGAATGAGTTTTTGAAAATCGAAATTCTTTAACTCAACCTCGAATCCGTAGTCTGGCGCGTACTTCTCAATCGCCTCAGCGACTTGCGCGCCGTACCACATCACCTTTTTGGGTACGCAGCCCCAATTGACGCAAGTGCCGCCTAATTCATCCGCTTCGATAATCGCGCACTTTTTGCCATAGCTTGCTGCACGGTTAATGGAGGCAATACCGCCGCTACCGCCGCCAATGGAAATATAATCATAATGCTTTGTCATTGTTATGTCTCTTCATTAAGTTTCGGTACAGTTTTGGACTCTATTGTAATGGGTATGGATAATCCATCTTACAAGTTTTTTATCATAAGGGTGTGCCAGCTAGCATCAGTTTATAAAAGTATTTAAACAAAAATAGCCTAACACATAATAATCTCATTTAAACCCACTTAAACCTGCCTAGACTATGGCACGCCGTCTATAAAATAACAGCCCAGGAATGGACAAGCCCAGTACCAATCCTGAGGTAACAAACAAGGCTTCGAATAAATACACCATCATTTGGCTAAATAGCTCGTCTGAAAAGCCAAAGTAACCAATCTGCACCATACTGACCATCGCCTTATAAGCGGCGATACCTGGCATCATACAGATGACGCTGGGGGAGATTAACGCTTTGGGCGGTAGGGTATATTTTTTAGAAAAGTACACCCCCAAAAAGCTGGCGAGCATTGCGCCAAAAAAGCTGGCCACCACCAGATGTATATGCTGATAGACAAGCGCTGTTTTTAACCCAAAGCCAAACGCCGTCATTAGCAGACACGGCAAAATATAGCGTTTGGGCACGCTGAACATCAGCGTCCAGCCAAGGGTAATAATACATGACAGCACAACGGTCTCAATAAACCACATCTAAAACCCCCAGTGCTGTATGCGTAGTAACACCAGCGCCATCACAATGCCCACACAGGCGGATAAGGTCAGCATATAAGTAAAAACCGCACGTCCAATCCCAATATTGACATAGCCTTTTAAGATATCGGACAAAGAGTTAATCAGCGGAAAGCTTGGAATCAGTAGCAACACGCTAGAAGCCACGGCAATATCGGCATTATTGCCAATATCAAAGTAATAGGTCGTCGCGCCAATCAAAGAGGCGATAAAGGCCGTCACAATGACGGTGATAAAAGGGTTAAAGTGATGCTTTGCTAAGTAGATGCGGGTGAACATTGCCACCATACCAGCGATAAATGTCACCGCCGTAATCGACCAGCTGCCGCCATTAAGATTCGCAAACGCCGCACATGACGCACCAACAAAGATGCCCACTAGCCATGTCGGATACACGGTTTTATCCAACTCATCAAACGCAAGCGTTGTGCGGTCAATCAAATCATTACTATTGATAGTGGCTTCGGTTTTATTGACGATTTGCTGGATTTGTACCAATAAATTGACATTGATGCTCTGATTGATCGTATCTCGGGTGGTGGTGATACAGCGCTCATTACAGATAGTCGTCAAAGTGATCGCATTAAAATTTAGCGAACACTCGACGCTACTCATTCCCAATGCAAACCCCAAACGCTTCGATAAGTCCACTACCACGGCAGACTCAGCGCCATACTGCATAAGCAGTAAGCCGCAGCGCACGCATAATCGAGTAATGCGCTGTTGCTGTACATAGCTGATAGAGGTCATTGGAGGAATATGCATATTGGCTGCGATATCGATATGGATAGAGGTAAAGATAGCATAACTTGCCTTGCTTATTTGCTACTATTATAAAGCGTAAACCACTGTCACAAGGAGAATAAAATGCATATCGTCATTCTAACTTTGACCTTTTCTTTACCTGGCTGTAGCTCATTAAAAGAAAAGCGCCAACGTATGGGCGGCCTGCACGCACGTTTTGGCAATACGCCAAGCGTCGCCGTCTGTGAGAGCGGCGCGCGCGATCGGCATGATGCCAGCGAATGGACATTCGTTATAGTCGGACTCTCTAAACGGGACATCGAGTCGCAATGCAGTCAGATCGAAGAAAAAATAGAACGCACGGTGGATGCAAGGATAATGAATGTTGAGCGGGAGTTTATTTAGGGTTAAAAAAAGCTAACACTTACTTGATAAATCAATGAGTATTGTAATTTTTAGCTACCCTGCGTGCTATAATTTTTATATTTATATTTGAGCAAATGAACGTAATAGGATTAATCTTATGTTGTTAACTGGAGCGGTAACAGGTATAGCTGGAATGAAGTTAGCAGATGAACTCAAAGAACCAGTAAAAAAGGCATTTGGATGGTTGTTTGAAAAAAGCAAAAACAAATATGATGAACATAAACTAGAACAAGCACTTAATAATTTATCAGATAAAATTATTAAAGTTACTAAAGTTAAAACCATCTACAAAGGTGACGACAGTATAGATTTACACGAGTTTTATATACCTACTAGAATTGAAAGTATAACTACTTCTATCAAGTTTGTGACTGATATAGGTGAGCAGTCTATGGTTCTTGAAGGTACAGTAGGGCAGGGTAAATCTATTTTCATGCGCTATTTAACTTCTCAAGAAGCAAAGAAAGGACAACGTATCCCTTTATTTTATGAACTACGTCGCTTGGACGATAATGACACATTAACTAATGCTTTAAGTAAGCAGATAAATAACTGGATAAATGAATTTGAAGTATCAGATTTCGATAGAGTTGCTAAAACAGGCGATTTAGTAATATTTTTGGATGGTTTTGATGAAGTGCCTCATGATAAGGTCAAAAATTTGCTCAACGAAATCGAGGGATGGTGTGAGCGTTATCCGAAAATGCAGATTATTATTAGTTCAAGACCCGAAGCAGATATACAGCGTTCAAACTACTTAAAGGTATTTAAACTATCTGAATACCGATTTTACGAGCAATGCTAATTAATCGATAAATTAGTTGAAGAACCTGAAAGTAATTCATTGTTAAAACAAGCTATTAAAGATAGCAACACGGAAATTCAGGAGTTATTACAAACTCCTTTAATGGTTACACTCTTCGTAATGAATTACAGAGGAAGTCTAGAAATACCAACTAATCAGCATGAATTTTACAAAAATCTATTTACAATTTTGATATCTCGTCACGATAAGACAAAACCGGGGTTTAGAAGAGAAGCAAATAGTGGATTAAATGAAGTGGAACTACAAGAGATTTTTGAGGAATTTTGTTTCATTACCTTTAGTATGGATATACTAGTATTTGATGATAGTAAAGCGATTGAAGTAATAAAAGAATGTCTTGAAAATCAAAATATAAGCGATAATCCTAGACTGGTTCTAAAAGATTTATCTAGAAATCTATGTTTAATTTTGAAAGATGGTCTCGAGTATACCTTCGTTCATAAAAGCATCCAAGAGTTTTACTATGCTTCATTTGTCTATAATCAACCTGAAATGAAAGTTGAATTCTACGAAGACTGCACTTTTAGTTTTTGGCAAGGTAAACATAATATTATAAGTTTTCTAGAGAGTATGGATACTTACTATTTCTATAAAAATTTTGCCTTGCCTATTTTCAATGATTACATTGATAAATTTAGTATCAATAATGAATACAATACATTAATAGATTTTTTGTATTACACAAAAGTTGATGTTGCTGAGATAGAAGAAAATATAAAAATAGATTTTGTTTTCAAGGATTTTCATAAGAGACCTTACAGTTATTTTAATATGTTGTATAGAGATATAGCTATGATTCTTCTGTCCCCTGAAGCGAATAGAGAGCGCATCAATATGTTTAGTGCAGTTTCTAATATCGATTTGGAAAAAAGTAAAAAAATTGAAGAGGTTTTTAGCCGAGAAGAGTATTCAAAAATATTAAGTAGCTTACAGAATCTAGAGAAGAAGATTTTAGAACACAGGGAATATATGTTGAGATTCATTGATAAGAAAGACTCCAGCAAATATAGAAAATATTTGAATATATAAGGTAATGATGAACGCAAAAAAGGCCACCCTATAAAGAGTGGCCTTTTATTAATTAATCAATGATTTGTCTTAGCTGACGTCTTTGAGTCCTTCCTCAAGCATCGGCTTCAAAAACTCACCCGTGTGTGAGCCTTCGACCTCTGCGACCTCTTCTGGCGTACCCTCCGCGATAATCATGCCGCCGCCTTTACCGCCTTCAGGGCCAAGATCAATCACCCAATCCGCGGTTTTGATGACATCCAAGTTATGCTCAATGACCACGATGGTATTACCTTTATCGCGTAGCGCATGCAAGATATTAAGCAGCTTATCAATATCATGGAAATGCAAACCTGTGGTTGGCTCATCCAAGATATAGAGCGTCTGTCCCGTGTCGCGTTTGGCAAGCTCGCGTGCTAGTTTCACCCGCTGCGCTTCACCGCCAGATAGGGTCGGTGCAGACTGACCCAAGCGAATGTAGCTCAGTCCCACATCCATGAGCGCTTGCAGGCGACGATAGATCGCTGGAATCGCCGAGAAGAACTCAGTGGCGTCCTCTACCGTCATCTCGAGCACGTCGGCGATGGTTTTGCCTTTATAGTGAATCTCTAAGGTCTCGCGGTTATAACGCTTGCCTTCACAGGTGTCACACGGCACATACATATCCGGTAAGAAATGCATCTCAACTTTGATGAGACCGTCGCCTTGGCACATCTCACAGCGTCCGCCTTTGACGTTGAAGCTAAAGCGCCCAGCTTTATAACCACGTGCGCGGGCTTCTGGTGTCTGGGCGAACATCTCACGCACGGGAGTGAAGACGCCAGTATACGTCGCAGGATTGGAGCGCGGGGTACGACCAATTGGGCTTTGATCGATATCGACCATTTTGTCCAAATGCTCAAGACCGCTAATGCTGTCATGCTTATCCGCGATTAGCGTTGAAGCATTGTTTAACTGAGTTGCAGCGATAGGCATAAGCGTACGGTTAATCAGCGTTGATTTACCAGAACCCGATACACCCGTGACACAAGTCATCACCCCAACGGGCAGGCTCAGATCGACGTCTTTTAGGTTGTTGCCTGAGGCGCCTTTGAGCTCGATCGTCATCGGTACCTTTTTAGTTTTGGCTTTCGCTTTACCTTTAACCTCGACCTCTACGGTTTTGGCTTTATGCCGCACTTTTGGTATCTCAATGCGTTTTTCGCCCGACATATATTGTCCGGTGAGCGAGTCTGGCGTTGCCATCACTTCATCGACCGTGCCCTCGGCGATGATATGACCACCGTGTACGCCAGCCCCAATACCGATATCGATGACGTGATCCGCTTGACGTATGGCATCTTCATCGTGCTCAACGACCAGTACGGTATTACCCAAATCACGCAGGCGTGTTAAAGTTTTAAGCAAGCGGTCGTTATCACGCTGATGCAAGCCAATGGACGGCTCATCGAGCACATACATCACGCCCATCAGACCGGCACCGATTTGACTGGCCAAACGAATACGCTGCGCTTCACCGCCGGATAGGGTTTCGGCAGAGCGCGCTAGGGTTAGATAATCGAGGCCAACGCTGACCAAGAAGTTTAAGCGCTCGTTAATCTCTTTAAAGATCTTCTCTGCCACTTCACCTTTATGACCGTCAATCTTTAGAGTCTTATAATAGTCCGCCGCGTCGCCAATGGAGAGCTTGACGATTTCAGCGATGGTTTGTTCATCGACACGCACGTTACGCGAGATTTCATTTAGGCGCGCACCATCGCAAACGTTACACGTGGTGTCAGCCAGATACTTTGCCAGCTCGTCACGCACTAAGTTGCTTTGCGTTTTGGCATAACGGCGCTCAAGATAGGGTAGTACGCCTTCAAAAGGAACGGTTTTATTGGTTTTACGTCCGCGCTCATCGGTAAAGTTAAAGGTGAGCTTCTCTTTACCTGAGCCATGCATGATCAGCTCTTGCTGCTTTTTGGGCAGCTCCGTCCACGGCGTATCCATATCGATATTAAAATGGTTACAAACGGTGGTTAGCAGCCCAAAATAGTACGAGTGGCGCTTATCCCAACCGTTAATCGCGCCTTGATTGAGCGTCTTATCAACATGAGTAATGAGCTTTTCAGCAGCGAAATACTGACGCTTACCGAGTCCATCACAAGTTGGGCAAGCACCGTAGGGGTTGTTAAAACTAAACATGCGCGGCTCAAGCTCAGGTACAGCGCGATCACAAATCGGACAGCTGTGCTTGGCAGACATCACTTGATTATCAGAGCCGCCCTCAGTAGGGTTACCATCCATAAAGTGCAGCGTCACTAGACCTTGTCCCAAACGTAGCGCCGTCTCCAAGCTCTCAGCGACGCGGTTACCTAAGTTATCACGTACTTTAAAGCGGTCAACCACCACTTCGATGGTGTGCTTTTTCTTCTTATCGAGCGTCGGTAGCTCGTCAGTATCATAGACATGACCATCGACGCGTACGCGTACAAACCCTTGACCGATCAGCTGCTCAAATAGGACCGTATGCTCTCCTTTACGCTCACGCACTACTGGCGCAAGGATCATAAGCTTGGTCTCATCGGGGAGTGCCATAACCTGATCGACCATTTCGGTGACAGACTGCGCTACCATGGGTTCACCATGCTCTGGGCAATAAGGCGTGCCGATACGGGCATAGAGTAGGCGCAGATAGTCATAGATCTCGGTGATGGTACCAACCGTCGAGCGTGGGTTATGGTTGGTCGATTTTTGTTCGATGGCAATCGCAGGGGAGAGTCCCTCGATGCTATCAACTTCTGGTTTTTCCATTTGTGAGAGAAACTGACGCGCATAGGCGGACAGACTCTCGACATAACGACGTTGCCCTTCAGCATACAAGGTGTCGAAGGCCAATGACGATTTACCAGAGCCTGATAAACCTGTGATTACCACGAATTTATCGCGTGGGATATCAAGATCAATGTTTTTTAAATTATGAGTACGTGCGCCGCGTATTGCAATGTGGTCATTTGCCATCGTTTATGGGTTTCCTATTTGCTAAAAGAGTATTGGGAAATATCTCAAATGAAAAGGTAAATACAGATCAGTAAAATTATTGGTAAAAAACGCGAATGATTTCTAAATTTATAATGTCGTTATAAATAGCTCTGTTATAAAAACTATGGTTATAAATAGTGCTTTTATAAAGTGTTCATACGTTCGTGAAGTAAGGGCTATACATGCCAATTTACTGTTTGCTTATTTTGCAGTCTTTGATGCGATTGATTTCTGTTCGACTAAGCAAATCTAAATCAAATCCCTGATAAGTAACAGGCATCGTTTGTTATGGTTTTGACCAAAAATGTCATTTTACAGAGGAGTTTGTCGTTTGAACTGTCGTTCGAGCTAATGAATAATAATGTTTATAACGCCTTACTTTATTGTTATGGCGACCGCATTATTCAAGGTGTGATTGCGCATCTGACGCAGTTGGTAACAAAATAATTGCGTAGTATGAATGGCTTGGGTTGATGCGTCAGTAAGACAAAAGTCAAAAGTCTCGGCAACCAAACGGCGAATGTCTTATACTAGGGGGCTTGATTTATAGGCCAGTGTCTTGATAAACCAGTAGTGATAAAGCATGGTGCAGTACAAGTACCAGCAGTGAAAAAACAGCAATGATAAACCTGTGAGGCAAGTATGAATAGCGTAGAAAAACGGGCAATCCTCGGGGTCGGCGGCATCTTTGCCCTGCGTATGATTGGCCTGTTTATGATTGTGCCTGTGTTTTCGGTGTATGGCGACAATTATGCGCATGCCACGCCGTTTTTGATTGGTTTGGCGGTCGGGGTTTATGGGCTGGGTCAGGCGATTTTTCAGATACCGATGAGCCTTGCTGCTGACAAGTTTCCGCGTAAGCCGATTATCTTTTTGGGTCTGATATTGTTTGCTTTGGGCGGTATGATTGCAGCCAACGCCACCGATATTTATGAGGTCATCATCGGGCGCGCGCTGGCAGGAAGTGGTGCGGTGTCGGCGGTATTGATGGCGCTACTCGCTGATGTCACACGCGAGGAGATGCGTACCAAAGCAATGGCGACGATGGGCTTGACCATTGCCACCTCTATTATGTTGGCCTTTGCATTTGGCCCTTTGTTGGTCGGCTCGCTTGGTATGTCAGGCTTGTTTTGGCTGACATCGGGCTTTGCGGTATTGGCAATGATGTTACTGTTTGTGGTGCCGACGCCGCTACGAGTGCTCAAACATAACTTGGACAATAAATCTATCGGTCAGCAGTTGGCCAGCGTGCTAAAAATCGGCGATTTAAACCGTCTACATATTGGTATCTTTGCCTTACATTTGACCATGACGGCGATATTTGTCCTCTTGCCGCATCAGCTCTCTGAGGTGCTGGGTTTGTCGGTTCGTCAGCAGGGCTTGGTGTATTTGCCGCTATTGTTTATTGGTTTTGCGGTGGCGATACCTTTTATTATTGTCGCAGAAAAAAAGCGCAAAATGCGTCAGGTGTTTTTGGGTGCGATCGGCTTGATGACTGCGGCACTGGCGTTACTGGCGCTGGGTAGCCATGTGGGCGTTGGGATTGTTTTGGGGTTGCTTTTATACTTTATGGGCTTTAACTTGCTTGAGGCAACGATACCGTCTTGGATATCCAAGCGTGCACCAGTCGCCAATAAAGCCACAGCGATGGGACTAAACTCATCCAGTCAGTTTTTTGGTGCCTTTGTCGGCGGGGCGCTGGGCGGCATACTCTTGACGCAGCCAAATTTGCTAGCATGGGGCGTACTGGCGCTGATTATGGGCGCGGCGCTATTACTGATATTTCCGATCGCCCAGCCGCCGTATCTATCAAGTACCACCATTACCATTCCTAAAAACATCAATATCCAAGACTGGTCGCGGCAAATGCTGGCGGTAGATGGCGTAGATGAGCTGGTGGTCATGGCAAAAGAGCAGGTGGCCTATCTTAAGCTGGACAAAACCCAGCTCACCGACGACTCGCGACAAGCACTGTCGCATCTGGCACAAAGCCCACTAGATATTTAAATAAAAATTGGTTAAAGTAAAATCAAATCACTGTAAAATCGTATTGTCGATAGCATTAACGATGATGGGGCACATTGGCTTCATTGAATCATCATAGATACGATTCACTAAATTATTCATAAATAAAAGTAAAAGGACGGTATCATGCGCGGAGTTAATAAAGTTATCATCATCGGTAACCTTGGAGCAGACCCTGAGGCACGTCAGTTTAATAACGGTGGTAGCGTGACCAATATCTCGGTTGCGACATCAGAGCAGTGGACAGACAAACAAAGCGGCGAAAAAAGAGAAGCGACCGAATGGCATCGTATCTCACTCTTTAATCGTCTAGGCGAGATTGCAGCGCAGTATCTTCGTAAAGGCAGTAAGGTCTATATCGAGGGCAGTTTGCGCACGCGCAAATACCAAGATCAAAATGGTCAAGATCGCTATATCACCGAGATTCGCGCTGATCAAATGCAGATGCTCGATGGCGCAAGCGGTGGCGGTCAAAGCCAAGGCGGGGGCTATGGTAATCAAGGCGGCCAAAACAGCTTTGGTCAGCAAGGTGGCTACAACCAAGCAGGCGGCGTAGCAGCTCAAGGTATGGCGCAGGGCGGTAACCAAGGGGGTTATAACAATCAAAATGCTTATAACAACCAAAGCAATCCTCAGCAAAACCCATTCAATCAGCCAGCGCAAAATGCCTCTCAGCCTAAGCCAACAGCGATGCCTGATGGTCCAGTCGATGATGATATTCCGTTCTGAGGAATACGTAATCTAATAGTGTAGATTAAATTAGATAGAGCCTATGTGAATAGGCTCTTTTTTTATATCCGTTTTTATTATTGATTTTTTTTAATAAAAACAAAGTTTGTTTGTTATTAAATATGATTTTTTATAAAATCAAGAAATAATGGGAAGTAATAGCGGATTAAAATTTACTTAAGTTTACTGTCTGCTGAGTCTATACAAAAATGCATAAAAAACTACTGTTGTGATAAGCGATATTTTTGTTTATATTACTTTTGCGAATAAGCTTTATGACCCAAAACCTTTTTTTTGGTTTGAGTATGGCGATATTGAGCTATTTTAAACCAGATGATATTTAATGGGTTTATAATCTTAACGCCGTTATCATATGATTAAGTGATAACTCAGATACTGAGTCAGTTACGTCCTTAATGATTCATTAGATCATTAAGATTGTTATTTTATTATAGAGTTGGATTTATTATGACTAAAAATAGTGCTATTGATTTGGATAGTTTAGGCGTTGATGAGCTACGTGCCATTACCGAAAACGCTCAGCAACTTATCGCTAAAAAACAGCATCAACGTTTATATGACGCTTATATGCAGTTCGAAAAAATTGCAGAAGACAGCAATACCACCATCGAAGAGATTTTAAAAGCCGGTGAGACGCTGGAGAAAAAACGCAGTATTAAATACCGCAATACTGACAACAGCGAAGAGACGTGGACGGGCCGTGGCCGCAAGCCTACCTGGTTGGTAGAGGCGTTGGCCGCAGGTCGCAAACTTGAAGACTTTGCTGTTTAATTAGCACAGCCAGCGTCTGGTTGCTGAGCCAAGCATCAGATAAAAGCCAGTATCTTTTTTGCCAGTCTTTTGGTAAAAAGATACTGGCTTTTTTTCTGTCATCTGTATGCCATTGTTTGTTATGATAATGACGTTTTTGTCTTATATAAGAGTTATCACACTGTGCCCCAAGTATCTGCGTCGTCTCATAAGCGTCCCCGTAAGCTGTGGTGGCTCATTGGGCTGGTGCTCTTTGCGCTATTTGCGGTACTGCAGATGCCTGCCGCATGGGTGCTCAACAAGTATGCGCCAGATACGCCTTATGTGCAGCACGTATCGGGCAATCTCTGGAAAGGGTCTGCTATTTGGCAGATGCCTGTGGCAGCAAGCTCGCTTACGGGGACAGCCGACTGGTCATGGCAGCCTTGGCAGTTGCTGCTCGGTAAGCTCGGTGCCAAGGTTGAGATCCAATCAGAGCAAACCCGCCTGCATGGGCAAGTAAAAATAGGCTGGCACTCGTGGCAGGTAGATAATATGAGTGGCAAAATTGCCCCGTCCACCCTTGCCAGTATCATCGATTGGCAACTGCCCAATACACCAATTCAGGTCAATAATGTCTCGCTCAAACGCCAGACAGCTAGCGGTACCACCGCCGATGAGTCAGCGACCAGCGCCAAGGCGGCAGGCTTTAGCCAAGCAGATGGTCAGCTTACGTGGGTGGGCGGTGAGGTTGGCTATCCAAGTGGCGGAAAGGTATTTTATATCACCATGCCTGCGCTGCGTGCTGAGCTGAGCGCTGAGCAAAAAAACGACAAAAACCTTTTGCATATCAATCTACTAAACCAACAAGATAAGCGCTTGGGTGACTTATATATCGATGGCGATAATATGCTAGATGTCAGTTTGACCCAACGTCTGCTAGAAAACATGCCGGACTATAAAGGACAAGCGCCGCAAGATACGCCAGTCGTCAGTGTGCGTCAGCCTTTATTGGCTGGTTTGGGGGCGCAGTAAATGCTGAATATGAGCGCAAACCTCAAGCCTGTACTCAATATCCTAAATCGCTTTTCGGGTTGGTTGCTGTTTTTGGCCATGATATGGCTGTGCTGGACAGCGGCGCGGCTATTTTGGCTCTTGCTGGCGGCACCGCTCGCACCAGCCTTGCCCTTAGCGCCATTACAAAGCAGCACGGCTTCAGGCAATGACAACGCAGGTTTGTTTGCGATCTTTTCTGACCCCGAGCCGAGTGCGCACCCGCCACCAAACGTCGAGTTAAAAGGGGTGCTGCTCGCTATGCCAGAGAGCCAGTCGTCGGCATTACTCGATGTCAATGGTGAGGTAAAAAACTATCGTATCGGTGATACGCTGACAGGTAGCGACTATGCATTGGTGGCCGTCGATTGGAATGCTGTCGTCATCGCTGATGCCTTTGACAAGCAAACTGTGATTAGAATGGTTGAGGCGATGCCGCTGGATCAAAGCGATAACATAGCAGGTGCGGTGAGCAACCAGCGTTTGCCAGATCATACGATGTTGCCCACCGCGCCGCCGCCAGCTGATATAGACAATGAGGCGGCCATGACAGGCAGCGATGATCTTGACAGTAGTCCGCAATCAGCCATCGCTGAGGCGGTCACCGAGCTGCAAGAAAACCCCGCCAGCTATCTAAGTAGAATGGGGGTGATGGCGTCAGGAGAGAGTTATCAAGTGACGGCGGCGATGCCAGCGCAACTGCGTAATCGCTTGGGTCTTGAGCCAGGGGACAAGGTCATCACGGTCAATGGGCAAAGTGTGGGCAACAATCCTGCCCAAGACGCGGGCATATTGCAGCAAGTCCAGCAAACTGGCGAGGCGCAGATACAAGTGCAGCGCGGCGAGCAAGTGATCACCATTCGTCAGCAGTTTTGATGCCATTTAACAGGTTGCAGCAAGGTTGCGACTTTGTATTTATCGCATTTATAGTAAGCCCATCACCAGATGGATTAAGCGTTCGTTCAGTTGTATCGTTGTGTTTGAATCTTCACGCTCACATAGTGGTTTTAAATGCTGGCTAGGTAGGTTTTGATCTAAAGCCAGTACATATTTAGCAATATCACTGCAGGTAATTATCAATATGGTCAGTTCTCACAAATTTTCAGTCACGCCTTTGCAGCGTATTATGCAGCGTCTGATGCGTATGTGTCGTCCTTTATGTCTGGCGATACCACTATGGGCTGCCAGTACAGGGCTTGCGAGTGCTGAGAGCTGGAAGGTCAACTTACAAGACGCTGATATCAAGGCGTTTATCAATGAAGTGGCGACCATCACCAATCAAAACTTCGTCCTCGACCCGCGTATCAATGGCAATGTAACGGTGATTTCAAACAAAGCCTTATCACGTGATGAGATTTACCAGCTATTTTTGAGTGTGATGCAGGTCAATGGCATTGCCGCGATTGATTCTGGTACGACGGTCAAGCTGGTGCCTGATAATGTCGCCAAGCAATCTGGCGTCGCCGTCGATTTGCGCGGAGATAGTGTCGGTGAGTCCTTGGCCACACGCGTGATTTATCTGACTAATACTCAGGCGGCAGAAGTATTGGGCGTCATTCGGCCCCTGATGCCGCAGTCTGCCCATGCTGCTGCGGTACCTGGTGTCAATGCGCTGGTGTTGTCTGATCGCGCCGATAGCCTCAATCAGCTGACGGCGCTCATCCGCGATTTGGATAGCAATGTCAATGATAGCTTACGCGTGATACCGTTACGCCATGTCGATTCTGAGCGTATGATGGAGCTGATCAGCGCATTGGTCTCTAGTGCAGGCAGCGGGCAAGCACAAGGCGGTAGTAATCAGCTGAAGGTGATTGCTGATAGTGCCAGCGATAGGCTATTGGTCAAAGGTAGCCCTGAGATGATCGCCAAAGTACAAGAGATGGTCAATCAACTAGATACCACGCCTAGCAGGCGTCTTAGCGGCTTACGGGTCTTTCGTCTAAAGTATGCCAGTGCCAGTCATATTGCAGAGATGCTACGCGGACTGCTGGCCAATCAGTCGATCAATAGTGCAGGGGCGACCTCTACTTTGGAATCTGCCTCCCTAAACGACGCCAGTAGTGCCGGGGCAGGACTGAGCAGTGCTGCCAACGATACCAGTACGAATAGTACGGCTGCATCGGCGTTGTCTTCTGCAGGCGCTGGTGCTGGCAGCGCCAGTGCAAGTGGGCGACCCTTTAGTATCATCGCTGATGAAACCCAAAACGCCGTCATCGTCAACGCCGCCCCTGAGCTGATGTTTGAGATCGAAGATGCCGTCAACCAGCTAGACAGTCGCCGCGCGCAAGTGTTGATTCAAGCAGCGATCGTCGAAGTCTCAGGCGATGATGCCACCCAGCTTGGCGTACAGTGGGCGCTGGGCAATGCCAATAGCGGCTACGGCGTGGTCAACTTCAATAACGTGGGCGCTAGCGCTACCTCGCTTGCCGCCGCCGCTTTAGCAGGTGGGTCGAGTATCAGCGCCGCTGCCGGCTCGATAGCAGGCGCGTTGGTCGGTATCGGTGATAGCAGCAAAGACAGCCAAGGCAACACTCAGTTTTATGGCGCAATCTTACAAGCGCTTGACTCGACGACCAGTGCCAATCTGCTGTCGATGCCTTCTATCTTGACGTTGGACAACGAAAAAGCCAGTATCTTGGTCGGGCAAAACGTACCCTTTGTCACAGGTTCTTATACGACCAGTGGTAACTCCTCGACCAATCCTTTTCAGACCATTGATCGTCAGGACATCGGTATCAATCTCAATGTCATTCCGCATATCGGTGACAATGGCACGGTACGCCTTGAGGTCTCACAAGAGGTTTCATCGGTGGTGCCTGGCAGTACTGGCAACGCGAGCGGACTGATTACCAATAAAAGCCTGATTAATACCACGATTTTGGCAGACGATCAGCAGACCATCGCCTTAGGTGGCCTGATGCGTGACAACACCACCACCCGCCAACAAAAAGTCCCAGGGCTGGGCAATGTCCCTGTGCTTGGTCGGTTGTTTCGCTCAGACAACGACAGCACCCAAAAAAGCAATCTAATCATATTTTTGCAGCCCACCATCTTACGTGATGGCGGTGCGGTCGCGAGTGTCACTGAGCGTAAATACAATCAGATGCGCGTGCTACAGCTAGTCATTGATAAAAACGGCACAATCAAACAGTTGCCCTTGAGCGGTACAGAAGGCTGGAATGGCGATGTCAGCGCCGACTATGAACTGATGCCGCTCAACCCTCTCGTACCCAAGCGCGATCAGACCCCAACTGCTGCGCCGCAAGGCTTTACAAAAGTGGACAGCCCAAGCAGCGGTATCACCACCTATCCGTTAAAGCGCTGATGGCTGATGGTAGCTGGTTTTTAATTCACCAGTTTTTTAATTCACTATAATCAATCTGGCATAAAGCCAACGCGCTTACGAGGCCGGATCATGATGTAATCACGCACATGACATCGTACATTAGCTTGCGCATTCATAACACAGATACACATAGCACACTTGATATCGCCGTATAATAATGGGTAATAAGTGATTGTTGGTACCAATTACCAAAAAACTAAGCAAGTATCAAGAGTAGCTATCATGTCAGAGCATCAACATGACCAAGCATAAAGACAACAGGCATAAAGACCATAAACAGCCAACAAAAAAGTGGCTGGCCTTGGGGCTAACCGCGGCGGCTTTGTTACTGATTCCTCGGCGTAGTAGCCGGCAGTCTGCCACGAGCTGCCATGAGGGCTGCACAGACCACTCATGACACGGCCGAATCAAGCGGCGATACAAAAACCAAGGTAAAGACAGCTGCCAGAGACCCAATACGTGCTGTAGAGTGACGATTATGACTGCTAGCGACTCATCAACCCCTAACTATAACCATGAGAGGATATCTACTATCTACCCGCTCATCGATACGCACACACACTTTGATGCGCCTGTATTTGACCATGACCGCACAGCCCTTGCGCAACAAGCCTATGAGCGAGGGGTGCATCATTTGGTACTGGTGGGGTATTTGGCGCGTCATTTCGAGCGTATGTATGAGACCAAGCACGCACTCACGGCGACTGATGCATTTCAAGACAAAGATGGGGACAATCATGACCGCCCGCCGATGCCTGTCACGCATATTGCGTTAGGTTTGCATCCTTTTTATATTGAGCAGCATACTGACCAGCACTTGGCGGATATGGCTCAGATGCTGGAGCAGAAGCGTCCTATCGCCATTGGTGAGATTGGACTAGATACGTTTACAGATGCCATGAAAGTCCCTGCCGTGTTTGCCAAGCAGCAGCAGTTTTTTTGCGCACAGCTAGACATGGCAGTGGCGCATCAGTTGCCTGTGATGCTGCATATCCGTAAGGCACATGCAGAGGCACTGGCTATTTTAAAAGCACACGACTACGACGCGCAGCAGCTCGGTGGTATCGCCCATAGCTTTAGCGGCGGCGAGCAAGAAGCCAAGGCTTTTGTCAAACTTGGTTTTAAGCTGGGAGTGACGGGGCAAGTCACCAATCCCAATGCCAAAAAATTGCGCCGCGCGATTAGTGCGGCGGTAAACGCGCACGGCATCAGCTGCTTGGTGTTAGAGACGGATTGCCCTGATATGACGCCCATCATGTGTCAGACGGCAGGCGACAGCGCATCGGCATTAGGCCAGTCTCCAGATGATGGGTGGGGCGTGCCGTCTACTGCGGGATGTGCTCACAATAGGAACGTACCGGCCAACTTGCCATGGGTGCTGTCGAGTCTCAGTGAGCTGCTCGAAATACCCATCGACGAGCTTGCCAAACAATTATGGCAAAACAGCAATGATGCTTTACAAACGCATTGGCCTTATCCCGTATAATGGGGGTAGAAAATCAAGCATCCTGTAGATAAGTCATTTCAATTTAAAAGAGCGTTGAATCTGTGATAAGTGATACAAAAAGTTTTGAGCAAATAAATGAAGCGATGAGCAACGCGCCTTTGGCGATGCAAGCCGAAGATGGGCAGTATGAGCGCCGCTTTCAGGGTACCAAGACGCTTTATGGCGCAGCAGCGGCAGACACCTTTGCCGCCGCTCACGTCTATGTGATAGGGGTTGGCGGTGTCGGCTCTTGGGCGGCAGAGGCGCTGGCTCGAACCGCGGTCGGCACCATCACCTTGATAGATTTGGACGTGTTGGTCGCCTCCAATGTCAACCGTCAATTACCGGCACTAGACAGCACCTTTGGTCAAAGTAAAATTGCAGCGATGGCCACACGCCTGCAGGAGATTAACCCAAAAATCACCGTAAACTTGGTCGATGATTTTTTGACAGTAGAGAATGTCGCCGCGTTATTGCCCAGTCGCGATGTGGCCAAAACAGCCGCCCAGCAGGGCAAACCGATTGTGGTGCTCGACTGTGTGGACGATATGAATGCCAAACTGGCCATCGCGTTGCACTGCCGTTTTAACAAATTAAAACTGGTCTGTGCTGGGGGCGCTGGTGGTAAGATAGACCCAAGCCAAATTCGAGTGAGTGACTTGCGTGAGAGCTATCAAGACCCGCTACTGGCCAAGCTACGCAACAAGCTCCGGCACGAAAAAGGCATCAACCGCGAGCTAAAAGATAAGTTTGGTATCAAATGTGTTTACTCTACAGAGCCGCCACGAGTAGATAAAAGCTGTCAAACAGGAGGCTTGCATTGTGGTGGTTATGGCTCAGCCGTCGTCGTCACCTCAGTGGTGGCCATGGTCATGGTGAGCGAAGCGTTACAATTATTGATAAAGCAGACCGCGTAATGCCAACCGTCTGAGATTATTAAATGGAGTCCATCTTGTCTACAACCAACTTGCCAACGCTCAGCTATCCGGTCGCAGTCGATGAAGCTGCGCGCATCAACAAGCTGAGAAAGTATCAAGTGCTCAACGACAATGATGAGCCTGCATTTAAGCGTTTGGTAGAGCTTGCCAAGTCTTTTTTTGGCATGCCGATTGTCACCATCACCTTTATGGACGAGGAGACGCAATATCTCAAGTCTGCCCATGGCTTAGGTGAGGTATGCCGAACCTCACGTGAAGTGGCAATCTGTAATTATACGGTGCTCTCCAATGACGTTTTTGTGGTGGCGGACTTATCAAAAGACAGCCGCTTTAGCCAAAACCCTTTGATTACCGAGTCACCGCATTTACGATTTTATGCAGGGGCGCCCATTATCTTACACGAGGATCATAAAAGCTTTCGCTTGGGCTCTTTGTGCCTGATGGATACCAAACCGCACGACGACTTTGGTGAGTCGCAAGCGAAAGTACTGGCGCAATTTGCCCTGATCGCAGCAGATGCGTTACAGCTACAGGACAAGCAGCGCGATGCCAAGCATGCCAATGAGATGAAGTCGGATTTTTTGGCCAATATGAGCCACGAGATACGGACACCGATGAATGGCATCATTGGTATGGTGGAGATGCTAAGCGAGACGAAGCTTAGTGACGAGCAACAAGAATACGTGGACAATATCAAGGTGTCCAATGAGCATTTGATGGCGATTATCAATGGGATTTTGGACTTATCAAAAGTTGAATCTGGCAAAATGACCCTTGACTCTATTCCGCTCAACCTATCCACGTTATGCAACGAGGTGGTGAGCCTCTTTGCGATAAAGGCACGTCAGCGCGGGCTGATATTAGATTATCACTATACTGAATCGCTATCGCCTTATGTACAAGGCGATCCGATACGGCTCAAACAAATCATCGCCAATCTGGTCAATAATGCCATCAAGTTTACCCGTGAAGGGGGGCAGGTGAGTATCGCGGTCAAGCACGTGCCCAACTGCTACTGTGTCGACGATACCGACCACCCTGACCATACTGCCGATGATACGGCGGTGCCTGCTGACTATATGACCGTATGTATCGAGGTGACTGACACGGGCGTGGGCATCAAGCCTGAGTCTTTAAAGGCGATATTTGATGCCTATGATCAAGCGGATAAGTCGACGCACCGGCTTTATGGCGGTACAGGGCTTGGGCTATCTGTCTGTAAGTCGTTGGTAGACTTGATGGGCGGTGAAATCAATGTCGACAGCGAAGTGGGCGTTGGCACGACGTTTAGTGTCCTGCTGCCGCTGCCAACCATCGATGCTGCCAAATATGAAACTTGGCAGAACGCCAATGAGCTCATCACAGATGAGCCAAGTCATGAGCGGGCAGGTCATATCTTGCTGGTCGAAGACGATGCGGTAAACGCCATTATTGCCAAAAAAACCTTGACCAACAGTGGGCATGTCGTCACCCACGTCACGGATGGACAGCAAGCGCTTGAGATATTTGCCGTATCGCCTGATCGCTATGATTTGATTTTGATGGATCATCATATGCCGATTTTGGACGGGGTACAGGCCACCATCAAGCTACACGAGCTCTATGATCCGCAGTCTTTGCCGCCGATTATCGCTTTGACGGCCAACGCGATGGACGGCGAGCGTGAAAAATATCTCAAGGTTGGGATGCAGGATTATTGTACCAAACCCTTTAAACAAGAGCAGCTCAATGCGCTGGTGCAGTATTGGCTGATTCAGCAGTCATCCAATCAAGAATAGCGGGGCAATAAAAAAGCTTAACCTTTATAATAAAGGTTAAGCTTTTTTTGTACTCAGTAACAATCAGTAAAGAGTAAGCGTCGACTAGTTGACACGGGTCTGGTAGTCACCAGTACGGGTATCCACACGGACCACTTCGCCCTGCTGGACAAATAATGGTACACGTACAACCGCGCCAGTCTCTAGCGTGGCAGGTTTGCCGCCGCCGCCTGAAGTATCGCCGCGTACGCCAGGATCGGTCTCTGTGATTTGCAACTCAACAAAGTTTGGTGGCGTGACAGATAAGGGTACGCCATTAAATAAAGTAATGACACAAAGCTCATTACTGTTGTCCTTTAGCCATTTTGGTGCATCACCAACGGCCGCTTTGTCGGCTTGCAGCTGCTCGAAGGTTTCTGGATGCATAAAGTGCCAAAACTCACCGTCGTTGTATAGATAGTTCATTTCAGTGTCTAGTACGTCAGCGGCTTCCAAGCTGTCGCCTGATTTAAAAGTTTGCTCAAGTACTTTGCCACTACGAAGGTTACGCAGTTTGACGCGGTTAAAGGCTTGACCTTTACCCGGTTTGACAAATTCGTTTTCAAGAATGGCACAAGGATTGCCATCCAGCATGACTTTTAGACCTGCTTTAAATTCATTGGTAGAAAAACTTGCCACAAGAGACTCCTAAGGGTTTGTAAGTAGGGGGTATCACTATGCTATGTGCTGGTGGTTGCAGGGCTTATTGCGCCAAACCTCATACCATCACTTGTGTCTGTCGCACTTAGCAAAATAGGCTAGGCGGGATACTTTGATGGGATAGACACTAAGGGCGTATAATAGCGGCTTTTGGGCACAGGTAATAGGCTGTCATGATAAACCATTTAATCACACAAAAAAACTGGCAAACGCAATTATCCGAAGCCATTACATCCGTAGATGAATTGCTTAGCATCCTAAAGCTTGAGACGCTACGCACAGAGATCTATGTGCCGAAACACTTTGCGCTACGTGTGCCGCGTGCTTTTGTTGCAAAAATGAAAGTCGGCGACCCCGAGGATCCGCTGCTCAAACAAGTTTTGCCCGATCAGCAAGAGCAAATAAAAGTCACAGGCTACGTGGCGGACCCACTAGCGGAAAACGACCAGAACCCTATCAAAGGCCTGCTGCACAAATACCAATCAAGAGTGCTGCTGACCATCACGGGGGCTTGTGCCATTCATTGCCGCTACTGCTTTCGTCAGCACTTTGATTATAGTGCCAATATGCCCACCGCCGATGCCAAAGCACATATCATTGACTATATCACAGCGCACCCTGAAATCAATGAGGTTATCTTAAGTGGCGGTGATCCCCTAAATGTGACCAACAGGCGGCTGTTTGTATGGCTGGACACGCTTGAGGCCATCCCGCAGCTGACCACCATTCGTCTGCATACGCGCTTACCGCTTGTGATTCCTGCGCGTTTGGATGCGCCGCTATTAGATAGGTTGGCCAAAAGCCGCTGTCAGATTGTGATGGTCGTCCACTGCAATCATGCCAATGAGATTGACACGCTGACGGCGGAGCATCTACAGCGTGCAAGAGCTGCTGGCATTACCTTACTCAACCAAGCGGTGTTGTTAAAAGGCATCAATGATAGCGTGGCGATACAGACGCAGCTCAGTCAGCGCCTGTTTGCCGCAGGCGTACTGCCGTATTATTTACACGTTTTGGATAAAGTGGCAGGCGCGGCTCATTTTGATAGTGATGAGCACAGCGCTGTGAGGCTATACTGGTCGCTGCTGGCGGCTTTGCCAGGCTATCTGGTACCCAAACTGGTCAGAGAATTACCGAATAAACCTTTTAAAGTGCCGGTTAACATTTACCATGATGTTTGATATGCAAAATATGCTATATTAAAAATTAGTAAACAAAGAATGACTAATAAAGAGTGGGCGAGCTGCTGACTACCAAACAAGCAATATCAATAGTGACGCTTGGTAAAGGATTTATCAAGCGTGCGGGTAAGGATGGTATTAAAGTATAGTCATGCGAAGTAAAATCGATACGCTGATATTAATGTGCAACTGGCATCAGCTTTTCTTGCCTGTCTGACAAAACAGCTTCGCGGCCAAACTATTCGATATCACGAAAAGTTATTAGGATTAAAAGTTATTAGGAATCTGGATGATCACCCTATCGACGTTTCAAGAGTATTTGTCTGCCACAAAACTGCAGTCAACGACAGCAAGGCGTTCTGTTGATAATGAAGCGCGCTATTTGCAGACACTATTGACCGGTCTGCCGTCACAGACACATGAGGCGCAAGCTGAGCGGCTAGAAGAGATTTTGAAGGGCTTGCAGGCAGCGGATATGGAGGAGGAGCAGCGCCTTAAGCTCACTGCTTGTGTCATCGAAGCCGCCGAGCAATTGATTGTGGCGCTGCGCCAACACTATATTTATGAGACTGCTGCCTTTAGTGAGGCGCAGATGGCGTACGTGGCTCAAGTTCGGTCGTTATATTATTTGGTTATCATGATCTATGATGGTGTCATACAGCGTGAGATGACAAGCTCCATCCATCCCGATAAATCTGCTACAAAAAACGGTTGGCAGCGTTATCTCAACCATGAAAAGCGCGCATCAGCCGTGCTCGCCCTTGCTATCTATCAGTCACTATTGATGTATCAAAAGCTCTTAGGCGAGGCGGCGCTCTGCTACCAAAAGCCGTCATCGTACTTATGGTCTAAGATCAATCAGCTGTATTATCTTGCTCATCAGCAGCGCCTAACATTGATGAGTCTGAGCGCCCATACGCTCACTCAGCGCGCAGACAGCATTCACCGTCTGTACTGTCAGCTATGTTTGCACAGCTTATTGAACGTACGTGCCATGCGTCGCCCTAATATCTTGTTGGTGCAGCGCTTGTTACCTGAGTGGGCCGAGCAGCTGCTCGCCACCATAGAGCCTGAGAGCGAAACCCGAGTGTTTGTCAATTTAAAAGACAATCAGCCGCCCACTTACTTGACGGCTCATTCATGCATCAATCCTTATGAGGATCGGTATGAGTGCTTATTTATAGAGCTGACACCGATGATTGCCTATCTGCAGACACGCAGGCAGGCCTTGATAAAAGAAGGCCGAGAAGCGGTGGCGTGCGCGCTGCTCAATAAAGTAATCATGACGCTCACGTATCGCTATCTACAGCCTCAGCTGACGTTGCCAACCAAGTATAGCTCAAAGCAAGACGCTGTGGTGATTGGCGGGTTTAACGACATGCATTACCGAGTCAGTCAGGGCTGCAGCTTCACCAGATTGATTGTAGCAAACGAGCTGCCAGAGGCATACCGGCCTCATTATGATACCCATCAGCTGCCCACCAACACTCATACGCGGTTGAACGCTGAGACATTTGATGGCGATGATACCTTATCGTTGTTTCGCATCTTGCGACTGCGCACTGAGCCTGCGAGCATGCCAGCAGACCGTCAACCACCGACGCGGATTGGGCAGCTCGATTTGAGTCCTCTACCTATAGATGCAGATACCCAACATAACACCAGTCATAAAACCCGTGATGAGCGCGTGGCCGCGCCGGTGCCATTACAGATCATGAGGCTTTTTTTGTTATGTCGTGCTGAGACTGCGACTACCCTTGATTGCTCGATAGGGCTGACTCGCTGGGTCAATGCCGATGGCGCTACGCCAGAGATTGAGTGGCAGGTACTCGGACACAATCCAGCGGCTTGCGGTCTACGTGTCGATGGTGATGATACGCGTGACCGGCACTTTGTGCCAGCTTTTATCATGGGGAAAGACGAGCAGCTCCAAACCGAGGCAAGCCTCATCGTCCCAACCGCCCATTTTCAAGTCGATGATCGGGTCATCATGCGTATCAATCAGCAGCAGACGCCGTTACGTTTGGGGCGACGCTTATTAATGACTGATGAGTTTAGCCAATATGAAGTGCTACGCTTATAGTTTGACTAGCAGCACTATTGTTTAATTTGAGGCAAGCTTTATCAGGCCTGTAGTAGACACGAGAAAGTCTGTGTTTTTGTATTTGAATCATGGATAAGTGCCAAAACATACTACGCGAACCCCCGCTAATGAAACTCTCCTGCAGGGGGTGCAGTTATTGTCTATAATGGCACAAATTGTTACTCTATTGATGCGATACCCAATCTGCTGACCAAGCACTGAATAAGCAAGCTCAGGTATCAAACATCACTGATAAAATACGATCGTATGATCATAAGATTAAAAGGCCATTTATGCGCACTCAGTCTATCCTAAACCTGTTAGTCATCAATGATGATCAGCTCTATGCTGAGCGACTTGTGCAGTTATTGAGCGCTTATTATGACAGTGTGAATTTGGGGTTTTTGGACGATAAAGAAGAGCTGCTAAGGCTGTTGCGTCAGCCATGGGATGTATTGGTGTTTGGCAGTGCTTATGACATGAACTTCACCGAAGCGGTGGGCATCGTGCAAGAGCAAAGTATTGATTTGCCGATGATTTGTCTGTTTCATGATGAGGCGGCAGCCACCGCACAAAATGACGACGGCTTGCCAGCTATCGTCAGCGGTACAATGGTCAAGGCGCTCAAAGCCGAGCAAGAGATGGCAGTGGTGATGGCTATTTGCTTGCAACATGACAACTTGCGCAGCCGCCGTGAGCTAAAGACGCTACGCCATGTCATCTCTGAGGCGGAGCAACGCGCGAACGTCTTGATTAAAAACTCCAAAAGCGCGGTCGCCTATATCGATCAAGGCATCCATATATTTGCCAACGACCCCTATCTGCAGCTTTTTGGCTTTAAAACCATGAACGATGCCATCGGCGTGCCAGTCGTTGATTTGATTTCAGGCGGGGATAGTGTCAAAGGCTTTAAACAGTTTTTGCGGCAGTTTGACAAAGGCAATCGACAAGAGGTGGAGTTTGAGTTTGAAAGCAAACGTACCGATGGTAGCACCTTTGAGGCCAAACTACAGCTTGCCTCAGCCACCCTAGACGGTGAGCCTGTCACCCAAGTTATCATTCAGCAAAACACCAGTAACAGCGCTGAGGTGGCCAAGCGCTTAGCGGAGGCTGAGCGTAAAGATAAACTGACTGGTATCGACAACCGCCATGGTTTTGAAAAACAAATGGCGCTGGTGTACGAGCAGGCACGACAAGGGCTATTGACAGCAGGGCTTTTGTATATTCAGCTCGATAATGTGGGTAAAATAAAAAGCAGTTTGGGCCTACAAGGGGTCGATGCGACGGTCAAGCAAGTCGCCTATATGTTAGATGAGCTGATAGAAGACGGGCATGTGAGCCGCTTTAGTGATACGGTGTTTACGGTGCTTGTCGAAGACAAAAGCGCCAGCGAGCTAAAAGATTTGGCACAGCACATTGTCACACGCATTAGTGAGATGTTTATCGAAGTTGATAAGCGTACCACCAGTACCACCGTCAGTATTGGTATCGTGAAGATAGAGAAAAATGCTGCAGAGCCCAATGTACTGCTCGAGCGTGCTATCGATGCCATCAATCAAATCATGATAGAGACTTCCAATCATGGCGGGACGTACCACTTGTATGACCCAAGTGAGCATGCCAATAGTGATGATCATGCACTGGCTGAGTCTTTGGTCGATGCCATTACCAACAATCGTTTTGAGCTGTCATTTCAGCCCATATATGACATCAACAAAGACCGTAGCGACTTTTTTGAGGTGTATCTGCGCTTACCGCTGGCAGATGCTGACAATACCGTACTCACCCCTGATCAGTTCATGGCTGTCGCCAAGACGCATAATTTATTAGAAAAAATCGACCGCTGGGTACTAATCAATGCCTGCAAAAAAATAAACGAAGTCCGTAAGACCCATCCTGAGGCCAGACTGTTGGTGCAGCTCACCGGGGCGTCGCTCGTCGACAAAAAACTGCCAAATGTGGCCAGTCAGTTGATCAAGGCGGTCGGCGGTGCCGCTGGAGTCTTGACACTGCAGTTTAATGAAAAAGACATCTTAGACTATCTGACCGTTGCCAAAACCCAGTTTTCGGCGTTGACACAAGTCAGCTGTCAGTTAGGTATCAATAACTTTGGCTCATCTGCTAAGTCTATCGAAATCGCCAGCTTTGTACAGCCAGATATGGTGCGTTTGGCGCGAAGCTATATCCAAGACATCAATTCTGCGGATAATCTCAACACGGTTAAGTCTTTGATTGTGCGTACCTCTGAGGTCCATGCTGACGTGCTCATGCCATATATCGAGGATGCCGCAACGATGTCGGTGGCGTGGAGTGTGGGCGCACGCTATTTGCAAGGATATTATCTAGAAGCGCCCAGCGCGACCATAAAAGTCTCATAACGCCATGCCTCATCCTGTTTTTATCTGTTATGCCTTTTAACTGAAGATTGTCAAACATGTTTATGATTCGTCAGTATCGTTTGTGCGGCCTTGTTGCCGCTGTTTTATTGCTCAGTGCGTGCGGAGAGCAAGTGCCTGCTGATCACCGTGACCCCGTGACATTGCCGCTATATACTGAGGGCGATGCCGACAACGGTGCGATCATTTATCAAGATGCCTGCGGTCAGTGCCACCAGCTAAATGCAGGGCTAAACAAAAAAGGCCCGCAGCTGATGAATATCTACGGCGCGCCTGCCGCCGCCCTCGAGGATTATACTTATAGTGAAGGATTAAAGGCATCAGGATGGGTATGGGATGCACAGACACTAGACCCTTATATCGCCGATGCGCAAAAGAGTATGCCAGACTCAAAAATGCTCTCAGACCCGATGCCGGATGCAAAAGAGCGAGCAGATGTGATTGCTTATCTGTCAACCCTAAGGGCGGCGCCGCCTGCGACCGATGATGGTAATTGATCGCAGACTTATTATGTTTATTCTTCCAAAATGAGCCAATAACTGACTATGAGCCATGCAGCGATAGACCCTGCTTCTAGCACCACCTCTCAGCCAGCCACGCAGCTGGCAGATACGGCGGCCTTGAGTGCCGCTGACTATCAGCACAATCAGCAAAAAATAGCTCAGCTGCTTGGGCAACTAAATCACATCGTTTTAGATAAGCCGCAGGCGATTAAGCTGGCGCTCAGTGGCATACTGGCGGGTGGTCATTTATTGCTACAGGACTTGCCTGGTATGGGCAAGACCACATTGGCACAAGGGCTAGCCCAGCTGCTTGGCCTGAGCTTTAATCGTGTGCAGTTTACCAATGACATGCTGCCTGCTGATATTTTGGGCATGAGTATCTTTGAGCAAAAAAACCAGCGCTTTGAATTTCGGCCAGGGCCGATCTTTACGCAGTTGTTACTTGCGGATGAGATCAACCGCTCTAGCCCCAAAACCCAAAGCGCGCTGCTAGAGGCCATGGAGGAGCGGCAAGTGACGCAAGATGGGCAAACCTATGCGCTGCCGCAGCCGT
>NZ_JAPEHS010000119.1:0-5790 GCF_028823565.1 Psychrobacter sp. A3 | reverse complement strand
ACGCCGACATCGACGGCAGCAGCATACCAAAGGCAAATCGCCCCAAACCCAGCCCGCAAAACATCGCTATAGAGCCTATAGCGGCGACAACCCAAGCATAATGTAACCTGCCTAAGCTAAGCGGCGGTGTGCGATTGCGCGGCTCTGATGGCAAGCTGTCCTCACGCATGTTGTTTCTCCGAAAGATCGAAGAAACTGGCGCTTATATGTCCCATACGCATGATACACAAACCAAATAATACCGCCGTCTGGCGTAAAATATTTCCCATTTTACACTTATCCTTGTGTGGGTAATGCAGTAAAAGTCCGGTAGCAATGAGTATAGCTTTGCCTGAACACTCGTTCAATAGAGGTTGTAAAAGTTTATGAAAATTGCTGCTTATGAGAATTGCTGCTGTTTATGAAAGTTACTAAGATTACTAAGATATGGTGATGATTGGCGTAAAAAATGCCAGACCGTTTAGTAGGCTGGCATTGTATTTGGGTTCGAATCATCTGGCTTTAACTAGCCGAGTCTTTTACTCAGCTCAGGAAAGCGTTTGATCATAAATAGCATCAGTAGCAGCGCCGCACTAGCGATGGCCGCCCCGACATAGCCCACGCTTGATAGCGACAGATGCGTCACCGCGTATCCACCAAAGAGCGCACCCGTACCGATTCCTAAGTTGATAATACCCGAAAACATCGACATCAGCATGTCTTGGGCATTGACATCGACCATGATGACTTTGGCCTGCATGGAGATGATCAGTAGCATCAGCGCCGCGCCCCATAATAAGGCAATTAGGCTGAGCGCCCAGATCGAGGTCACCACATACAGCAGTATTAGCATAGATAAAAGCATCAGTATGGTCGAGACCAGCATAATCCGCGTGTTAAATCGATCACCCCAACGGCTAAATATGACACTGCCGGCAATCCCTGCGACACCGAATAACAATAAAATGACCGTCGCTGAGTTTTCGCTCACTGAGCCGACCTGCCGCATAAACGGCTCAATATAAGAGTAGGCGCTATAGTGAGCGGTAAAGACCAGTAGGATAAGCAAGTACAGGCAGACCAATAGTGGGTTTTTTAGTAGTTCTGGTATTTTTCTAAAAGAGCCTTGAAACATACTGGGCAGGGTCGGTAATAGCTTGGCTTGTAGAACAAACACCACAAAAGCAATCATCCCAATCCCACCAAACGTCGCGCGCCAGCCAAACCATTGACCAACCAAACGCCCCAACGGCACCCCTAGCACCATCGCCAATGAGGTACCCGTTGCAAGAACGCTTAGTGCTAGTGCTTTTTTGCCTTCTGGTGCTACTCGTATGGAAATCGCCGCGGTGATGGACCAAAATATCGCATGTGATAGCGCGATACCTACGCGGCTGATCAGCAGCACATCAAAGCTCCAAGCAAATACGGACAGTACATGACTGGCAATAAATACTGCAAATAACCCTAGCAGTAAGCTTTTGCGCTCAAAGCGACTGGTCAGTAGCATCAGCGGCAATGACATGACCGCAACGATCCACGCATACAGCGTCAGCATCCAGCCAGTCTCGGCAGTGGTGATAGAAAAATCTTGGGCAATGTCACTGAGTAGGGCGACGGGGACGAATTCTGTGGTATTCATGATAAAGGCACTGATGCCCATCAAAAACACTTGAAAATACTGAGTCCGGCGAGCATCTAAGCTCGCCTCAATGTTGTGTTTCATAAGATCCAATACAAGAAAATGCTAGGGCGCGTCCTCACTCGATGAGTAAGAATAATTAAGCAAGAATAATTAAGTAAGAACAATAAGGACACGCTCTAATACGATAAGAAGATAGCCCATAAGGGGGTAAAAATGCTGGGTGGTAAACACCTTTGGCAATATAAGAATGGCGAAGCAAGATACCAAGCCCGCGGCACTAGTTAAAGGGCTTTTTTGCTAAGGATTGTTAATTTGATATCGAACGGACGATATCGCATCGGTCGCGCTCATCTAGACCGTATATCTAAAAACCTCTAAATAAGAGATAATAGCCGCTATAAAACCATCAATTCATACAACAAGGCCGTCCTGCATGACCAAAGAAAACCCTTATCACTTTTTGCCGTTACAACCCACTGGCAGAAACGAGACCGACAACGTAAACACCTACGCTCCTGAAGACATGATAAAAATATACGAGCAGCAGTTTCTCACGCACGTGCCTGAAGACCAGCTAAGCGAGTTTTTGCCCGCACTAAAGCAATTTTATGATATCGATGATAATACGTTGGACATCGCTGCGGTCATCTTTGATGCCATAGCGGATGCAGCGATTATCTATAATCACAAGGTAAAAGCAGGCGGTTATCAGATATTAGGTAGCTTGGTAACAGAGCAGCTGGAGTACGAGCAAGTCGAAGGCAGTAATGAAGGCTCAAACTCAAATGATAGCTCAGACAATCAAGCCTATACCATAGACTGTATGCGTACGTTTTTTATCAATGATATCGAAATACCGTACCACTTTAATCTATTTATCCAAGGCGACGGTTATTCTACCTTGACCGAAAAAAACACCGTGCTAGAAAAAATATACTGGCTGGTCCATGGTGAGTCTGAAGGCGATTTAGACGATACAGCAACTTCTTTAGCATCTATTAACGAGGCGCTGGCCAGCTTAGGCATCAGAGCGATGGATCTAAACACCATCCATCAGTTGCTCAACTATATAGAAGATCATCTGCTCGATGACGACATGGCAGACACGCTAAATACTCTGATAGATGCCGCTGAGTAGGTCTTGTCTTATGAGTGTGACTCATGACTCACCGTAAGTGTGAATACGCGACAGCCGTTGTCGCAGATGATATAAATACACTGTATTTTTATCAATCTTTATATTATAGTTATTGAGTCAGGCAGCAATAATTCTAAAAACCATAACCGGATATAGTTGGTTCACTTTAAAAACGATACAATGCAGCTGGTATGAATTTTGCGCAGCATCTGTCAGCGTAGACACAGCAAGCAAGGAAAAATTATACCAGTTGCCCGCTCATATGAGCGTATCGATTTTATCTAGAACTGACTATAAACAACAACTGGACAAACAGTGAACCCTCGGGGCGCAATGCCTCACTTTTTAACTGAGTTGTCTTTAATGATGCTATTTTCGTTTTATTTTATCTTCCTTTGCCTGTACAAATCCAAAAAAACTTAGTTATTAACACACACAAAACTAAAAAAACGCTCGTGAGTCTGACAAACTTGTTGACGATACGACGATAGCGAACTGCGTCAAGAAACCCGCTTCATAAAACAACTGCTTTACCAAAGCGATTAACTGACTTCATCTTATAAATATTAACTGATAGATAAGCGACGCCATTTAATAAAATGGCGAACAGACTCGGCTTGCCGAAAACAAGGATATCGCCAAGTGCTGCCAAACAATAAAACCAGCAATTCGACAAACTATGCAACAAGCAATGCAAAACTAAAATAATAAGGATATGACAATGACAAAGTTAACGTATGAATTTGAGCAAAAACGCGTAGACAATATGCAGTGGGCAGGTCGCGCAAAACTGTCTGGGTTAACGGCATTGGCCAGTGATGAGCAAGGGCGAGTACGAAAAACGCCCTTGTTTTATCTCGAAAGTGTGTCGGTAGACAATTATGTAGATGACATTTACTTTGTGAATAATAGCGATGAGACGCTGAGCTTTGTCGCGTCATTTATGCCCTATCGAAACATAATAGAGGCAGGGGCCAAGCTCGGTGATATCAGTGAGGAAAATCTACATAAAGTAAAGCTTTATAGTGATGACATGGCGAGTGTGTACACCGATGTACTGCCCATGCAAGGCGTGCGTATCGGTAGCAGTCATATCATTTATGACAGTGATGCGCTGATGCAGTGGCTGATACACCTCCCCTTTAAGGGGGCTAAGACGCATTACGCCATTTGGCGCTTTAACGTGGTGGAGAAAGGCGGTATTGGTGGGTCTTATCCACTACTGTGGGAGGATTTTAGTAAGCCCTCGCACATAGTCAGTGCTGATTGTCTGTTTGAAAAGTACGAAATGCCGATAGAGGCCAGTGTTTATGAGGAGCGCTGTGCGCTGTTTGAGCGGCTGATTGACGCCTTTGGGGTGGCCAATGCCATATTTGTCTTAGCGATTAACGATGTGCTGTATCGTTACTGCGTGGGCTGGAATGCGCCTTATAGCGAGTCGGATATACAGGCGCAAGACATTGCTCTTAAGCTAAAAAAGCAAAAGCCGAAGGATGCGCAAGCGGTAAAAGGTATTATCCAAGCTGTTTATGACTTTTGGTTTAATGAGGGCTTTGCAAAAAATATCTCAATGCAGGCTTGTGAGGAAATTTTGGCTTTATACCAAGCGCAAGTCGCTATAGTCGATTCTAAATAAAAGAGTAATACGTTTATTAATCAGCCTTGCTATAACATTTTTATAGTGAACTGACTATAGCCAAAAAGCAGTTTAATCTAATTTAAATCTATAAGCCAAGCTGTTGAAAAAATTAAATAATTATTAAAAAAGGAGAACGCTATGATGTTTCCTATCGAAAACAATGACACGTTTTTGTTGTTTTTTCATGGTCTCGACTCAAGCAATGAGACCAGTAAATATACCTGTATCACCCGTGAGCCAAAGTATTGCCAAACGGTCAATTACCGAGACAACTTTGCAGAAGTATTTGAGATTTATGATGCTTTGATTCGTGAAAAAATAACACAGTATCCGCGCGTGGTATTGGCAGGGCATTCACTGGGTGGCTGGTTTGCCAATCACTTTGCTCATCAATACAATTTGCGGGCGTTATTGATTGCGCCTTGTATCTATCCGAGTGAGGTGTTGGCCGATCGTATTCCAAACATCTCTGATAGGAAGCTGTCTTTTCCGACATCAAACACCGAGATGATGCGGGTCATGGTAGAGGTCGACGATGAAAGCTTGGATGTGGCGGTGGCCAGACGAACCTTGGTCAATCTGCCTGAGAGCTGGGAAGTCGATTACTTCGACGGCGGTCATCACCGTATCGCCCGCAGTAGTGATATCTGGTATCACTTGGTTCACCTATGCGAAGATCCCATCGTTTGGATGGATGATGCAACCTACTATGGAGAGGACTAAAGAGTGGGGGTGAAGGTTAAAGGATGGACTTCATCTAAAAAAAGCAGTTATTTGAGGGTAAAATAATTATTCACAAACAGACACACAGTTCCGTATTTATTTACGCTTATCTGATGTGCTATCATCATAAAACGATTTATCGTGGGTTTAACAGTTTTGTATTGCCAATCGCTACTGACGATGATGATGTCAGTTGAATGATGGTGTGCAACCCTTGCAACTTCCAGCACGATATAAAACAACTCTGGTAAAGCGCATGAGCCTGTACTCCGACATCCTCATTTGTGCCTGATTTTATTATTTTTCGTCGGAGTTATAGGAATCTAAGGTGTCCACCATCATGAGCCACTCATCTCATCTTTCTAAATACACTCGTCACTATCGCCCGCAGCACCCACTTTCTCAGTATATTATTAATCAAATCAACACGCTAGAGATGCGTGCGCCAGATATCATTAGAGCCATGGGCTATCCGTTAGGCCATACCATACCTGCTTGTGAGCGCTTGCGCCATGTCTTGTGTCATCGTCATCTTGGGCTTGATGGCAGTTATATGGACAGATACTTTAGTGCTGATGCGTTTTTGGCCACGCTGTTTGAGATACTTGAGCTGCCTTATGAGCCATTTGCAGAAGATATTTCCCAGATTAAAGCTCAAGTGGCGCA
>NZ_JAPEHS010000118.1:0-5863 GCF_028823565.1 Psychrobacter sp. A3 | reverse complement strand
TTGAGCCTTGTCTGGAACAATTTTAGCAATCAGCAGTGCCTATTTGCGAATGGTCAACACGCCCTAGAGTAACTACAATTTTTCCTATTTGCTGATTTGATTCAAGATAGCGCTGAGCGTCATGCATGTCCTCAAAGTTAAAGCAACGGTCGATCACTGGACGAAGATATCCTGCACCTATACTGCTCAGAATAAATCGTCTGGCTTGCTCCCTTAGAACAGGGTCATGGAGAACCTCAAGGAACAAAAAACCTCGCATGGTTAAGCTCTTGCGTAATGCAATTTTAAGGGGAAATGGTGTGTCCTCTGGGCTAAGTGCACCATGCATAACCATAGTTCCTGCCACAGACATCGCTTTTGCAATCTGTTCAATATGTGGCCCTCCTACAGCATCAAAGGCGACATCAAGATGTTCTCCACCCAAACGTAAAACAAGCGCCTCATACAAATCGGGTTCATCTTCACTGGCTATAACATCTTTAACACCGAGATCCAGTAAACGTTGCTTTTTCTCTATCGTCTGTGTACTTGCAATGACCTTAGCACCCGCTGCTTCAGCTATCTGTATCGCAGCTAGTCCTACGCTACTTGAAGCTGCTGTGATCAAGATTGTTTTTCCTTTTGATAATCCACCAGCATGGATGACACCACCCCAAGCCGTCAAATACTGCATCCAGATTGAAGAAGCTTCTTCCCAGCTTAAACTATCGGGTTTGTGAACTAAAAAAGTTTCTGGAATCAGAAGCTTGTCCGCATATGTCCCATATTTGGCTAGATTGTCAGTCGGAAGAATCGATACTGCATCTCCTGGAGAAAATTGGCGTACACCTTCACCTACCGCCAGAACTATGCCTGCTCCCTCATATCCTAGACGAGATGGGAATACTGCCTTTTGAATATAAGTACCACGCCGAAACATTACATCGGCCCGGTTGAGTCCGATCGTTTTCATCTGTATTAGAACTTCTCCTGCTGCTGGTAAAGCAACAGGAAGTGTTTCTAATGTCAGAACATCTGTATCTCCAATACAATTGAAGCGCCAAGTCTTGGCCTGAAGTGCGTTAGATGACATCGATAACTACCTTAATATTGGCAGAGCGATCTTGAACAGCATCATGAGCCTCAATCGCTTGGTCTAGAGTAAAATGACGAGGATCAACAATAGCATGCAGTTTACCTTCCTCAACGAGACGAGTCGCGGTCTTAAGGATATCACCATGATGAGAACGGCGATTGCCTGTTAACGTCGGCATTAGGACGAATACACCAGACACTGTGGCACACCGTAGAGATGAATTCGCTAAATTATGATTGCCAAATGCAGCACAGCTGGTGATGTGGCCATAGTGAGTCGTCATGGAAAGTGACGCTTCGAGTACTGGACCACCCACAGTGTCATAAACAATGTTAAAACCTTGACCCTCAGGGCTTGCAGCAATAATGTCATCGGAAGATGCTGTTGTGTAATCGAGAGGTGTTGCACCGAGTTCTGAAATCAGTGATTGATCAGCTGTACGAGCAGTCGCCCAAACATTTGCATCAAGTGCTTTTGCAAGCTGAACCGCCATATAACCAACGCCACCAGCACCACCTTGAACAAGTACAGTTTGCCCTGGTTGGACCTTCGCATTATCCACCAAACCCTCCCAAGCGGTGAGGAACGTCAATGGTAGTACTGCTGCCTCGCGCATAGAGATATTCCGTGGCTTTAATGCGATCAGATCAGCATCTGCTACAACATATTCTGCTAAAGATCCTTGAAGACCACGAACGCCACCAATCAGACCGTAAACTTCATCTCCGACGTTGAAGTGGGTGACACCTTCGCCAACAGCAGTTACAACCCCAGCCATATCCGTTCCCAACACGGCAGGAAGCTCTGGCATAGCATATGGTGCTTCACCAAGACGAATTTTATAATCAATAGGGTTTACACCACTGGCATGAATACGTACTAGAACTTGCCCAGCCTCTGGTTGAGGTATAGGGAGTTCTACACGTTTAAATTCATGATCACCAAAATTTTCTAGGATAAGCGCATTCATCATCTTATTCATAGTTGTTCCTTATTCTTAACTGGGGGATGATATGCACAATACCAAAGTAAATTAATCCAATAAATGATATTTATAGGATTTAATAATTCCTAAATAATGAATAATAAATATCATCCGCTCACTAAAGAAGTGGGGTTCAGCAGATACTTACCAAAAAAGAGATCTACACAGACCTCTTTTTTATTTGGGTTTAATACGTGAAATTATTGCTGAGAGCCATCTTCATTCAGAATTTGCCCTGTGTGCTTTGGTTTAATTAAAGGTGCAGTCGGACGCGGTCCTGTATATTGCAAGCCGATACCAGCATAGACATCATCTGCTGCAGTTTCAGTTCCAAAACGTTCTTTGTCTAGTTCTCGGATTTCTTGGCTAATGTCTTCAATATTACTCTGGTCAACACCCAGCTCTTCTAAAATTGCACCGCCAAATAGCATTGCCGACTCGAAGGTTTCGCGTATCATGTAATCCACATTTTGTTTTGCCAAATGCAGCGCATGCTCACGGTCATAAGAGCGAACCAGTAACTTGGCCATAGGAAATTCATTTTGCACCAACTCTACGATCTTATTCGTCGTTTCTTTGTCGTCTACGCAAACAACAATGGCTTCAGCCGTATCTGCTCCAGAGGCATGTAAAATATCTAAACGAGAACCATCGCCATAATAAATTTTAAATCCAAATCTTTCAGCGTTTTGAATCATGTCGATATCATTATCAATGATGGATACATCAATGCCTCGAGCAAGCAATAATTGACTGGAGACTTGTCCAAAACGACCGAAACCAATCATCAGTACTTTTCCAGAAAGTCCTTCAGCAATACGGACATTTTCTAAAGAAGTTTGTTCTTTAGTTTGGATAAAACGTTCAAACAGAATGCCTATGATGGGGGTCAAAATCATCGACAAGATTACAATTGCAGTCAGGTTTGAGCTTTCCTCAGCACTAATGATTTGAGCACTCAAGGCGGCAGCAAAGAGTACAAAAGCAAACTCCCCCCCTTGAGCCATTAGTAATGCGCGATCGAGTGCTTCAGAGTGTGAACTTTCGGCCAGGCGTGCAGTCAGATAAATGATGGATGCTTTGACAAACATCAGCACAAGTACAGCACTTAAAATTAACGCCCAGTTATTTTTTATGACGTTAAGGTCTAATGACATGCCTACGCCTAGAAAAAATAATCCGAGCAATATGCCACGAAATGGTTCAATATCTGCTTCAATCTCATGGCGAAAAGTGGATTCGGAGAGTAATACCCCTGCAAGGAATGCCCCCATTGCCATCGATAAGCCACTGACTTGCATCAGTAATGATGCGCCGAGTACCACTAAGAGTGCTGCTGCAGTCATGACTTCACGGGCTTTGGCTGCGGCTAATAAGCGAAATAAAGGGTTAAGCAACCAATAGCCTGCAGCGATTAAACCTGCAATTGATATTAAACCAATCCCAATGCTCTGCAAACGCGCAGAAGTACTTTCAACAACATGATTCGGTGCGATAAAAGCGACAATTGCCAATAAAGGAACAATCAATAAATCTTCAAACAGGAGGATCGAGACAATTTTTTGTCCTCGTGGTTGAGCAATGTCTCCACGATCTCCCAAAAGTTGCATCACAATTGCAGTCGAGGTGAGTACAAAGCCTGCAGCACATACAAAACTCACCTGCCAAGAATAGCCATAGGCCAAGCCTACCGCCATTAACCCCAATGAACAGGCACTAATCTGTAATGTGCCTAATCCAAAAATTTCTTTTCTTAAACTCCATAAATACGATGGACGCATTTCTAGTCCAATCACAAACAGATACATCACAATACCAAGCTCAGCAACATGCAGAATAGACGCAGAATCGTAGAAAAACGCTAGTCCAAATGGACCAATAATCAATCCTGCAATTAAATATCCCAATACCGAGCTTAATCCTAGGCGCTTGATTAAGGGGACTGAAATCACTGCCGCTGTGAGCAGTATGACAGGGGATAGAAGGTTGATAGATGTGGCTTCTACACTCATATATTTCTCAGATTTTGTATAGAGTTTGTTGACACTTCAAATATAGAAAGTAGATTCAAAACACAAGTGCAACAGGTTTGTAGTTAGTTGAAACAGTTAGGTATTCACTATACCCGAATTTCAAGTAATCAATGGGATAATTTTATCACTGCATTTGAAACGCTACCTAAATTTTTAAGGTTTATAAAAAATATTGCTTTTTTATACTATGGGTACTGTAGTATTAATGCTAGCAAGTAAGGAGGTCTGATGCCTAATCAGGTTGAAGACAAAAAAAGATTCTTCTACGCGTCAGAAAGATCAAAGGTCAGACGCAAGCAATTGAAAAAGCGTTAGAAGACAATGTGGAATGTGGTGCAATTCTGCAACAATAGCATTATGTCGAAATAAAAACCCAGATTTTGGCTCAGCTATGAGAAGTTTTTTTTAACTTTTATACAACAAAACTGTCTGACATGCATACATTAGCAATGTCAGAATCAGTTTTCATTCTAATCAATTGTGGAGTTTTAGTCATGCTTAAAACAGCTTTATATGTCCGTCTTGAAGCTAAACCGGGTAAAGAAGACGAAGTGGAAGCTTTCCTTAAAGGCGGTTTACCTATTGTAATGGAAGAACCTGCGACAGTTGCGTGGTTTGGCCTACGTCTTGGACCTACAACATTTGGTATTTTTGATGCATTTCCTGATGAGGCGGGTCGCCAAGCACATTTATCTGGCAAGGTTGCAGCTGCTTTGATGGATCAGGCCGATGAGCTATTTTCAGAGCCACCGTCTATTGAAAAAGTAGATGTGTTGGCTAGTAAACTGCCAGGTCATACCGACGCTTAAATGTATGAGGGTGCTGCCTGAAATTTTGAATGAAAGGCAGCACTTCAACCCTGTGAGGTTTGTCAGAGGCTTTTTATTCAAGTTGGGCTACTTTATTTAATGGCTTAATCTCATCATTTACATGGATCAATATCCAAAACAGGGTACATAAACGAATGCACCGCCCCGACTATATCGGAGAGTGGATTGCTTGAGTCAGGCCACTTTGTCTGACTCACTAAGACTATCATAGTATCGTCTTTCAAACTCAAAAGGCGACACATATCCAATCGTGCTATGCAAACGGGTTTTGTTAAACCAATCAACCCACTTAAGGGTTGCCAGTTCAACATCGCTCACACCTTGCCATTGCTGTTTTAAATATTCAATCACCTCGGTTTTATAAAGCCCATTGACCGTTTCAGCCAATGCGTTGTCATAAGAGTTGCCTGTGGTACCAACAGAGGTAATCACGCCAGAGTCCGTCATCCTAGAAGTATAGCGAATGGATAAGTACTGAACCCCTCGATCACTATGATGAATCACATCTTTGGGATGGTTTCTATCTGCTATTGCTTGATTTAAAGCCGCCATTGTATCGCCAAGAAATAAATGGCGAAGCGCCTAAAGTCGGCAAAGCTTTAACGGATGAACAGCGCGAGCTCCAAGAACTGCGTAAACAGGTTAAACGGCTGACTATGGAGCGCGACATCTTAAAAGAGGCTTCTGTTCTGCTGGCCTTGGACAGCTTGAAAGGCTATCGCTAATAAGCAAGCTTGCAGAGCAAGACAAACAGATCAATAAAAGCCTTCTGTGCAAGCTGTTTGGCGTGATAAAAAGCAGCTACTACTATGGACTAAAGCCCAAGCCCATCAGCCTTGACACTGTAAAACCAAAGCCTTAATACGCCAAATATTTAACGACTCAAAGCGCTCAGCAGGCGCTCGCAGCATTGCCGCCATACTAATGAATGAACATGGCA
>NZ_JAPEHS010000117.1:0-5883 GCF_028823565.1 Psychrobacter sp. A3 | reverse complement strand
ACGCCAGCACAGGTAAGCTTTGAGAGTGTCCGTACCACAGAGTTGACGGCGATGCTCATTCAATTGGTCGCCAGCGAGCGCGGCGTGGCAGCCCTGCCCGATTGGGTCGTTGCTGAATATGAGAAAAAAGGCTGGGTGGTCTCCCGTCCGTTAGGCAATGGCGTGTATTGTCAGCTTTATGCCGCAACGCGCACGGCGAGCCAAGATATGGCTTATATGCAGGGGTTTGCGAGTTTACTTGATGGGATTGTGAAGCCGGTTTAGAGCTTTATTTACCATAATCACTCTTTATGGGTAAAGGCTCGGTACCCCTAGTGAGGACTTGAATGATAAGCTGTGGGCTAATAGTACCAATCTTTCAACTTGCTGAAATAGACACAGTGTACTTTTTCATAACTTAGATTAAAGAGCTAGCTTATCTTTATAAGAACACATGCCTTTTAATGCATCATCTATTAACGCTTTCATTTTAGATAACTCTAGAATCTTAACTTCAATTTGCTTATTTTTTTCTAGAAGCTTTTCACCCATTTGTGATTGCGTCAGGTTGTTTGAATACAATAGCTCTGTTAGCTCTTTAATCTCTTTTAAGGTGAAACCTAACTCCTTCGCCATAATAATCATATTGAGCTGTTCCACAATCCTGTTATCGTAATCTCTATAACCATTAGATTTTCTAGATGGTGACGAAATTAATCCTTCCCTTTCGTAAAAACGAATGGTATCTCTGCTTAATCCGACTATTTCAGTTAATTCTTTTATATTCATTATCGAGCACCCTCAATTAACGCTTGACTGTGGAGTAATGTCCATAGTTTATAGTAGCCATTAATTAACAACAAGTAGGGTTTTTTATGGATATTAATATATTGACGGACGACAACGTCGAGCTGCGTGCCACTCTTTATAAAGCTGCTAATCCTAAAGCCGTTGTTCTAATAAACCCAGGAACCGCTACCAATACTTCTTATTATTTACCTTTTGCTAAATACTTAAGAGAGCATGGTTTTCATGTCATTCTTTGGAACTATAGAGGGTTTTGCGATTCTAAAGTGAGTCATCTAAAGGAGTGTCATTATCAGTATTCTGATATCGGACGGTACGACATTCCAGCTGTTATCGATACAGCCAAGCGCCTGTTCAATGATTTACCCTTGTATTGCGTAGGGCATAGCGCTGGAGGTCAACAAGTTGGTATTGCTCATAATGCTGATCAATTGGGTGCTTTAATCGCAGTGGCTGTCTCAGCAGGATACTTTAGCTATATGCCGCTTCGCTATCGTCTTAAGGCTAATTTCTTTTTCCGTTTTTTAGCCCCGCTTAGTAATAAAGTCTTTAATTATGTGCCGGCTAAAAGCTTCAAACTCATGGAAGATTTACCTGCTGGTTTTACAGAGGAATGGGGGGCTTGGTGCCGAGAAAAAGAGCTGTTTTTCTCAGAAAAATTCTATGGAAAAACCATTCCCCTTGGGACTTACAAGAATTTTAATGTGCCAACCTTCGTCTTCACTGCCGATGATGATGAAATCTGCACTGAACGCAACCTGCATAATTTTTGGAAAAATGTGACTAGCAACCAACCCATCACTTTTAAACGCTATACCATTAGCAAGGGATCAGACCAATCAATTGGGCATTTTGGCTATTTTAGAAGCAAGAACACTCATATTTGGCAAGATATTTTAGAGACGATCAACAAGGTACACCATGATAAATCGTTACAAATATTATAAAACCTTAATTTTCATTGTATTACTTAATGTGTTCTCGAGCATTTTGCACTATGTTCATAATGTGGTTTATTTTGACCACTATCCTGAGCCTGATTGGTTATCCCCTCATCTGGTAGATGCTTTTTGGTTCGTCATGACACCAATTGGTATCTATGGCCTGATTGTGGCTGTCAAAAGTCAGATGAGCAAGGGGCATTGGTGGCTTTATTTGTATGCCTTGATGGGTTTATTGTCATTACTACACTACAACGTTGAGACTGATAATATTATGACGATCACCATGCACAGTCTTATCTGGTTTCAAGCAATATGTGCTTTTTGGTTAATCAGCTATGTAACGATGTATTTTAAAAATAAAAGCAAACATTAAGAACACTAATTGATAAAACTTTGGTCTTTATAAGAATGAGCTAACCTCTTATTTATCGTTTTAAGGAATTGAAAATGAATGTTGAAGAAACTATAGCAACATGGGAAACAGAAGAAGCACTCATTAGAGAGAAGCTAGGTGACGCTGACGTCATTCCATTATCAGACTTAACTACTCGCAGCGGTATGGACATTTTTAATGCTATGTTTGCAGGAGAGCTGCCTCATCCTCCTATTGGTCTAACGCTCGACTACACTCCTATTCATATGGAAAAAGGTATTGCCGTTTTTCAAGGGCGTCCAAAGCGTCATCATTACAACCCATTGGGTACAGTCCATGGTGGCTGGTTTTGTACGCTTTTAGATTCTGCTGTTGGCTGCGCTGTACATACCCTTTTACCAGCAGGAAAAACCTATACAACTTTAGAGATAAAAGTAAATATGGTGCGAGCTTTGACAGTGGCAACACCTTTAGTACGGGCTGAAGGTAAAGTCATTCATGCTGGTCGAAGAACAGCAACTGCTGAAGGAAAAATTGTAGGGCCTGATGGCAAGTTGTATGCTCATGCCACCACAACCTGCATCATTCTTGATGTTTAGATAGAATTTTCGATAGTTAATGAAGCTTACCTGACAGTCTCAAGTCTAATAGCTTCTAAACCAAAGAAAACCGCTAAGAATATAATGGATGTTACATGAGTATAAAAAATATGGTTGGCTGGCCGCTCAAATTCAGTAGACAATCTCTAAAAACCATCAACTGAGCCTTTTCTAAATTTCGTGTAAGTACTTCTACAATCTAAATGATAGTTACACACTTTTTGGGAAAGGCTCAAAACGGCCAGCAATCCACAAATATGAACCCACACTAGATACCAATAAGTGTTTATTTAGACTTGCTATTAAAGACCCCAAGCCACTTGAGAAAGTAGCTTGGGGCTTTTTAATATTTGAGGCTATATGCAATACAGGGTATCAGTAGTTAATCATCACGATCAACGTCGCTTACCTAACTGCGAGTAATCTTACCAGTCATGCTATCGACAACGACTTTATGAATTTGATTGCCTTTACCAATTTCAACTTTGTAGACAGGCTTGCCAAAATCCATGTCGAACCCTACTTCAAGCACTTTCCCTTTCAGCGTTTGGTTTGCTTTTTTTATAGCTTGAGACAAACTCACTTTTGCTTGTTTCATGGCCTTATATTCTGCCAAGTCTTCTTTGTCTAAACGCTCTGTGTCTCCTTTCGTGACCTTGCCTGTATTGGCATTCACGCTGACTTCTTGTTCATTATTGTTGGTAACGATTTTGATATCGTAATGGCTATTTTCGTTACGATCTTCTTGATCAAAGTCTGCACTAATGATATCTCCTTTTACCGCTTTATTAGCAAGGGCCAGCGCCTGCTCTAGACTGATCTTACTCTGTGATGCTGCCGTTACCTCATTCATAGCAGTGGCTGCTTGAGTGGCTGAAACAGAGGCCATGCTAAAGCTTGCGACACTCAGTGCCATTACAAGAGATTTCTTCAATGTTGATAGTTTTTTCATAATAAGATCCTAAAGGGCGTCAGTCTTTCGGCAGACTGTTTATTAATTAGAATAAGAGATTAACTTAAAAGTAAATAATGACATACAGTTAATCACTATGTCTAAGTGGTTTATGCTGAAAAACGTAACTGACGTAACGGGTATTAGGACAAATAACATTGGATAGAAGAATAGGGTTTCATTGGTTCTCTTGGAATATACCCCAAGGGAACCAGCTATTTCGCCTCTCAAACCTACTAACAGACCACTTAAAACAGACTGCAATAAAGGAACCACTTAAACCAAATCACTAATCAAACAAGTAATATCTAGAGATGCTAAAGTACCAACTTAAAAAAATAAAAGCCAATCGCAGTCGCCAGCAATGTCAGCCCAACGTGCAGACCGATCAACGCCAAACCTGCCAACAGCCGCCCATCATGAATAAAACTAAATACTTCTGCACTAAAGGTACTAAACGTCGTCAGTCCACCCAAAAACCCAGTAATCACAAACAGTCTGATATTAGGCGATAAATCGCTACCCATACGCTCAAACCAGACGAGCGCAAGGCCAATCAGCAGGCCGCCCAACACATTCGCGCCAAGCGTACCAAGCGGTATCCAGTGATGCAGTGGATTAAAGCGCGCTAAATAGCCACGTAAACACGCGCCTAATGCCGCTCCTAAGCCTATTGCTAGCCACTGCATAGGTTATCCTTAATTTATATGGCTTTTGAACGTTATACTGCAGGCAACAGTGCTGGTAATTCTGTCATCGGCCAACGCGGTACGCAGCTGACGGCTAGATCATCAGCCTGCCCCGCTTGTAGGCGCTCGTAACCCGTATAAGCGATCATTGCGCCATTATCTGTACACAGTGCTGGCGGTGCATAATGCACGGTGGCATTGATCTTGGCCAGCTCACGCTCCAAGGTCTCACGCAAGTGCGTATTGGCGCTGACCCCGCCCGCGATTACTAAGCGACTCATGCCTGCTTGTTTGAGCGCTTTGACGCATTTTTTTACTAGCGTATCGACCATCGCGTGTTGGAAGCTTGCGGCAATATCGGCGCGTACTTGTGGGTCACTGTCAGAGCCAGCAGTGTCTTTGATAAGATTATGCACCGCTGTTTTCATACCGCTAAAAGAAAAATCCAGTCCACGATGCAGCATCGGCCGCGGCAAATCATAAGCACTGGGATCGCCATTTTCGGCTAATTTAGCGATATTAGGGCCCCCAGGATACGGCAGGCCGAGCATTTTGGCCGCTTTATCAAAGCACTCCCCTGCCGCATCATCGATGGACTCGCCTAGTATCTCATACTCGCCAATGCCTTTTGCCGCGATCAGCTGCGTGTGCCCGCCAGATACCAGTAGCGAGACAAACGGAAACGCTGGCGGATTGGCACCCATCAGCGGCGCCAGCAGATGACCTTCCATATGATGAACCCCTATCGCAGGGATATCCAAGCCGTATGCCAAGCTACGACCAAACAGCGCGCCCGTCATCAGCGCACCGATAAGGCCTGGGCCTTTGGTATAGGCGATAGCATCAATGTCGTTTTTACTCATATCACACTGCGCGAGCAGCTCATCGAGTAGCGGTACGAGCTTACGAATATGATCGCGGCTGGCAAGCTCAGGCACCACGCCGCCATAGACAGCGTGCAGCTCTATTTGTGAATACAGCACCTGCCCGACCAAACCTTGATTGTCGCTACCCATTTGCTCACTGTCAAAGATCGCCAGCCCCGTCTCATCACAAGACGTTTCTAAACCCAATACCTTCATATTTTTGCCTTTATCATACCTTGGTCTGCGTGTTGGTTTTGACCACGCTTTTATCTGCGACTCTCTATCTAAGCACTTGCACAAAAAAAACCGCCATTGTCTGTCACAATGACGGCCAGTTTAGCAAATTTCAATGGCTCATATCGCCTAAATCAGCTCACGGCAGCTACCATATAATCGACCGCTGCATAGACCTCCGCTTCGCTTACTTTGTCAGTCGCCTGCGCGGGCATCTTGTTAAAGCCCTGCGCTGAGTGCATATGTAGCGTCTCTATACCCTTAGCAAGCCGCGGCGCCCACGCTGCTTTATCACCGTATTTTGGTGCATCGAGCAGACCTGCTTCGTGGCAGACTTTACAGTTGGACTCGTATAGCTTCGCCCCTGCATCAGCTGCCAACACTTCAGGCTCATCTGGGGTTGGTGGCTCGACTGCTTCGGCCGGTTCAGCTGTCGTCGT
>NZ_JAPEHS010000116.1:0-5909 GCF_028823565.1 Psychrobacter sp. A3 | reverse complement strand
TTAGGTCGGATTTGGTGCGGGTGACTTGCGGTAGGATGCTGTCGGCCAGTGCCAGCACTATCTTACCTGCTGGGGTAAAGCTCAGCGGGCGGGTGCGGCGATTGACGAGGCTGACGTCATAATAGTTTTCTAGCTCTTTGAGCTGATGCGAGACGGCAGACGCCGTGACATGTAGCTCATCGGCTGCCGCAGCCAGCGAGCCATGCGCGCGCAGTGCCGTCAGTGTATTGAGATGACGAAGCTCTAACATAAGACAACCTAAGCACTTGGGTGAGAAAAATTCATTATAAACAATCTAGCGGTGAATTCCACTCAAATAATTTTATCCAAGTGCCTGCTATTAGCCAGCCTTCAACGTCTAGCGTCGCCGTAATAATAGCTGTGAGATGACGACCAGTACCAAAGAGGCCGCCAGTAGCAACGTGCCGATGGCGTTGACCTCAGGTTTGAGGCCGACGCGTACCATCGAATAAATCCGCAGCGGCAAAATCTCATAGCTAGGGCCTGTGACAAAGGTCGATACTACCACATCATCGAGTGATAAGGTAAAAGCCAATAACCAACCGGCCATTACCGCTGGCATAATCACCGGAATCAGTACCGTACGTATCATCGTCGACTCAGATGCGCCCAAATCGCGCGCTGCCTCCATTAGCCGCTCATCTAAGCTGCTCAAACGTGCAAAGACAGTAATGACCACGAACGGCAGGCAAAAAGTAATATGCGCTATCAGTAAAGAGACAAAGCCTAGCTGTAAGCCTATCAATAAAAATAGTGCCAGTAGTGAGATAGCCAAGACAATCTCAGGCGACATCATCAGCACAAATAGCAGCCCGTTTAACAAGCCTTTGCCGCGAAAGTCGTAACGATGTAGGGCAAGGGCGGTGAGCGTACCGATTAGGGTTGAGACGGTGGCAGCGACCAAACCCAAGACGATAGAATGCCAAAATGCATCGAGCATCGCTTGGTTGTTGAATAGCGACTCGTACCATTTGAGGCTAAAGCCGCCCCAGTTGTAGCCGATTTTTGATTTATTAAATGACATCACCACCAAGACGATGATGGGCAGATATAGCAAAGCATAAATCAGGCCAAGATAGCCTTTGGCCGCGATACTGCCGAGGCTTGGCGGTTTGATGTGGCGTTGGTTATCAGGCATTAGGCCACCTCATTAAAATCAGTCTTACCAATGCGGCGGCTACTGGCACGATAAGCCAGCAATAGCACGGCCATCGCCAGTGTCAACAGCACGCTTGCTGCCGCCCCAAAGGGCCAATCACGCGCGTCCAAAAACTGGTTTTTGATGATATTGCCAACGAGCAGGTTACGCGAGCCGCCCAGCACGTCTGCCACATAAAACATCCCCATCGCAGGCAGCAGCACCAAGAGCACGCCTGAGATAATCCCAGGCGTGGTCAGTGGCAGCACCACGTGCCAAAAAGTCTGGGTTTTCGACGCACCCAAATCTTGCGAGGCCAGCAGCATATCATGACGCAAATCGGTAAAGACCGCATATAGCGGCAGTACCATAAACGGGAACAGTAAATACGTCAGGCCTGCTATCACCGCGCCTTGCGTGTACAAGATATCGATAGGCGCGTCGATGATACCCAGCGTCAGTAGGGATTTATTGATCAAACCATTATTGGCAAATAATAATTTGAGCGCGTAAGTCCGCACCAAAGAGTTGGTCCAAAACGGCAAAATCAAAAGCATCATCAGCAGCGGCTGCCAGCGCGTCTGGGCTTTGGAGACCAGCCAAGCAAACGGATAGCCGAGTAATAAACAAATTACCGTGGTGATAACAGCCATCCAGAGGGAGTGGACAAACACCTCAAAATACAGCGGATCCACCATACGTAGATAGCTGTCGATATTGACAGGCAAACTGATAAAGGCGCTGCTATCACGGGTCAAAAAACTGACCGCGATGACCAAGATGTTTGGCAACAAAGCAAATATCAGCAGCCAACCCCAGATGAGCCATAGCGTTGCAGTACGAAACGGGCTTTTATTGCCCAAGTTAAAACGGCTAGTACGCGCCATTAGCTGACATCCTTTTGTATGGCTGTTTTTTGTATAGCCGCGCTTTGCTCAGGTGCTTGTGGTTCTGTTAAATGGTTTTCGGGCAATACCCACTCCCAGCCATCGACCCACGCCACCTTGACCGCTTCATTGAGCTTATAATCAAAGCTAGGATCGTCTTCATCAAAAAACTCAGAAGCTTTGATGATATGACCATTGGCCAGCTCGATAATCGAGTCTAAGGTACTGCCTTTATAGTTACTCTCGATGACACGGCCCAGCAAGCCTGCATGACTGTCGTCTTTGGGATCATAAATGCGTAAGTCTTCAGGGCGCAGCAGTAGGTTGACGATGTCGCCTACTTGTACATCGTTGGCAAAATCAGGACGGCGTAGATTGCGCAATGTGGCTTTACCTTCTTGCACTTGCGCTTCACAGACTTCGACCTCGATGCGGCCATTGGTCACGCGGCCATCACGATCTGGCTGATCGGGGTACACGCCTTTGACCTCTGCCTTAAACAGATTGGTCTCACCGATAAATTTGGCCGTAAATAGATTGGCAGGGGTTTCATAAATCTCGATCGGTGTACCGATTTGCTGAAACCTACCGTCCTTCATAACCGCAATACGGTCAGACATCGACAGTGCTTCTTCTTGATCATGAGTGACAAAGACAAAGGTAATGCCAAGCTCGCGCTGCAAGCGCTTGAGCTCTGACTGCATCTGCAGACGCAGCTTGTGATCGAGTGCTGATAATGGCTCATCGAGTAACAGTAGTTTGGGGCGATTAATCACCGCGCGCGCAATGGCCACGCGCTGCTGCTGACCGCCGGATAAATCTTGTGGTTTGCGATTGGCTAAATGCTCTAGCTGCACCATTGCCAGCATTTCACTCACCCGCGACCGAATCTCGTCTTTGGGGACTTTTTTGAGCTTGAGGCCATAGGCGACGTTTTGCGCGACGCTCATATGCGGAAACAGCGCATACTGCTGAAACACGGTGTTGACCGGACGCTTATCCGCGGACAACCCTGCCATCTGCACGCCGTCTAGATAAATCGCCCCTGCCGTCGGTTGCTCAAACCCCGCGATTAAGCGTAGCAGTGTGGTCTTGCCGCAGCCTGATGGTCCAAGCAGGGTCAAAAACTCACCATGCTGGATATCAAGGTTGATGTCTTTTAAGACCTCAGTTTGATCGTAGGTTTTTTGTAGGCCAGTCAGTTGTAGCAGCGTCTTACCAGTAGCATCTGTGCTATCAGTCTGTGTGTTATTGGTTTGAGCAGTGGGCGCGGGCAAGTCAGTCATGAACGAAAGTCCTGATTATCCAAATCAATCTCATATATAGCGAGAGTCAAGTGCGGGTTATTATAACAAACCCGCTGCGCAAATAAGTGCAAGTTCGTTATCAATTACGCGAGTTGTACCGTCATAGCAGCGCTAGATACGGCTATATTTTTACAGTTATAGGTTGGTGTATAACGACATTTAAACAAAATTTTTTACCGTTTTTTGGCGTCTATTCCTATACAATCACGATATGGCTGACAAACATAAGGCATCTGATGGGTGAGTGTGAATAGTCAATAGTCATCTGCCCATTTATGTTTGCATACAAGTATATAAAGCCGTTTATAACTCTCATATTATTGATAATAAAGGATCTCTCATGCCTACTGATATACGTCCAACAACAGGTCAAGAAGCGCTTGAGCTTTTAAAAGAAGGTAACGCGCGCTACGTTGATAGTCTCACCAGTACCGATGAATATATGCAGCATCGCCCAGAATTGGTCAAAGATCAAAATCCATTGGCCATTATTTTGGGCTGCTCAGATGCGCGCGTACCTGTTGAGATTGTCTTTGATCAAGGCTTGGGGGATTTGTTTGTCATACGTGTGGCGGGCAATGTGGTGGCGCCATCACAGATTGGCTCAATTGAGTTTGCCGCCGAAGCTTTCGGTACGAAGTTGGTGGTGGTCCTTGGACATTCAAAATGCGGTGCTGTCACAGCTTGCGTTGAGACCTTGATCAATCCTGAGCAGAACTATTCACCTAATTTGCAATCGATCGTTGATCGTATTCGCCCAAGTGTTTATAACTTGCATGAGCTGGCAACGGCCAATGGTCAAGACGTCGATGCCGATGAGCTGGTTGATCGCTCTATCCGTGCCAACGTGCGTATGTCTGTCAGTCAGCTCAAACATGGCTCCCGAGCCCTAGAGGACTTGACGACGAGTGGTAAGCTGCTCATCGTTGGGGCAGAGTATGACTTAGAGACAGGTAAGGTGAGGTTCTTAGACAGCTAATATATATCTAAACATGAACATACTTTGTTCATATTCTTACAGAACCCTATCAATTATTTTGCCATTTTTTATTATAATGAAAGCACCAAGCGAATTGCGATCATCGTAATTCGCTTATTTATAACACTCTTTTTTGAATAACCTTAGGATAACTATGTCTACTAACGATAATAATGCGACCATCGCACAGCCTGCGAGCAGTATCAGTACAGATGGCGTCCAGTCAATCTCTACGCAAACGACAGGTTTTACGTTTAACCACACCATGCTCCGCGTCAAAGATCCTGCCAAGTCATTGGCGTTTTATACTGGGGTTTTGGGAATGACGTTGCTGGCGGTCAAAAAATTCCCTGACATGGAATTTGATCTGTATTTCTTGGCAAAGCTAACTGAGAGTGAGCGTGACAACTTGCCAGCTGGTGATGATTTAGAAATTTTTGCTTTCCGTCAGCGCGGTGTTTTGGAGCTGACCCATAATTACGGCACCGAGACAAAAGCGGACTTTAGCTATCATGATGGCAACCAAGACCCTCAAGGCTTTGGACACATTTGTTTTAATGTACCGAACTTGGATGAGGCCATTGCTTGGTTTGATAAGAACGATGTTGAGTTCAAAAAACGTCCAGAAGACGGCAGCATGAAAAACATCGCCTTTATCAAAGATGTTGATGGCTACTGGATCGAAATCGTACAAGCTGATTTGATGTCATAACTGGCAAAACAGTAGTGAGATGTTCATTTATTTATTCATTTAAACACGCGCTAAGACAGCAATAGGAGCAACCCTTTATGCCCACCCCTGACGTAAGCCGCCTATCGAACACGCTAACCGATGGTGTGACCGTCTATCAACAAGTGGTCTATACCACGCAAGACTTGGCAAGTGGCTTTATTGAGCGCATTCCATATTTTGTAGCGGCGCTCATTGTGTTGGGGATTTTTTGGCTGTTGTCGATTATTTTCAAAAAAGTCGTGCATAAAACCTTAGGCGCGCGCGTGCGTCATCAAAACTTGGTGAAGGTGTTTCAGCGCATAGGTGGGGCGCTTATTCTGTTTATTGGCTTTATGATCGCCATGGTTGTTGCTATTCCAGGATTTACACCAGCCAAATTAATCGGCGCGCTGGGTATTGGTTCGGTTGCGATTGGTTTTGCTTTTAAAGATATTTTTCAAAACCTACTCTCTGGTATTTTGCTACTGATTTCAGAGCCGTTTCGTATCGGTGATCAAATCGTCTCAGGGGACTACGAAGGAACGGTAGAAGATATCAAGATCCGTGCAACGACCATCAAGACTTATGATGGCCGGCAAGTAGTGATTCCAAACTCGGAGCTGTATACCTCGGCATTGACCGTCAATACCGCTTATAAGCAGCGCCGCTTACAAGTGGCGGTGGGCATTGGTTATGAAGACGATATCGAAACAGCAAAGGCTGAGATTCTACAAGCTTTGGATAAAGTTGAGAGCGTATCGAAAAAAGCGACGCCAAGCGTGATTGCGACAGGGTTTGGCGGATCTTCTATGGATCTGACAGTACGTTGGTTTATTGATAACGGCACTCAGGCTAATAAAGTCGC
>NZ_JAPEHS010000115.1:0-5910 GCF_028823565.1 Psychrobacter sp. A3 | reverse complement strand
TTGAGCCCTGGTTGTCGTTGTCATGGAAATATTTGCTCTTATTATTATAAATTTCTCTGTTATTTCTTATTTTTTGGGTTTTAAGTCCAACTGCGGCAATAGCCAATCTTGAAACCAATCTTTTACGGAAGTATAGTCAGCAATGCTATTCATAAAGCGTTTCGCCGCCAAATTGGCTTGCCTATCTGTCAAAGCAGTCTGCTCATGGTCAATTGACTTATTATTCGTGGAGAGAGAAGACAATAGGTTCTGACGATCCATACTAGAGGCTTTGGCGATAAACTGTGGCCAACTAAGCGCACGACCTTGTTCGATTAATGCTTCTGCCATCACTTCTTGCTCACGGTGCGGGCGCACATCAGGCAATACAATAAGCGGCGTGGCATAATCATAGGCCTGCGCAATTGCGTTCAAGCCACACGCCATCAATAGCAGATGACTATAGGCGATAAATGGCGTCACATCATCGACGTGGGCGGCAATATCGACACAATGCCGTACTTCATCATTGATAGGGCCAAGAGAGACAATTATAGCGTCTGGTAGTATTTGGCGTAGCTTTGGCAACTTGGCATCAATCGCTTCGTGCCCGCCATAGCCTTTAATCACAGTAACGATAGAAGACTTATCGATGCTGGCGACCAGTTGTTTATGAATATAATCATCATGGGTCAATGTCATAAGCTCGTCCATAAACTCACAAAAGCTAGGCAAGCCTTGGGCTTTGCTTGGTAAAAAATCCAGATATAGCGTCTTTTGTCGTACCCAGTCTGGCGTGGCTGCCGCCTCCAATGCTTTAGGATAAGGAGCTAACAATCCAAGCGCGCCCGCAAAGGCGTTTAAGTGCGGCGCATCATCGCGCTCACCTGCTAGCCGTACATAGAGATAAGGCACACTAGCGGTACGGCATAGCATAGCGACTTCGGCGCTAACATCAATAATCATCAGGTCAATCTGGCGCTGATAAATGGTATCAAGCAGCTGCCAACTGCGTCTTTGAATGTCTTTGTTACCCACTGGCGAGTAGTGCAAACAGCTTGGCTGCCAATACTCGCCTGCTCGCCCCGCTAGCACATCATCTGGTCGCTCATCCTCAGCGTCTAAACGTACGATGTGCTCATCATTTATACTGCTAAAGCGATAACCATCAGCCGGTAAACTGGTAAACACCGTCATTTGCTGACGTAACTCTGGTGGTAGTAAGGCGGCCAGCTTATCTGCTTGGCGGCAGTGACCCGAGCCGTGGTGATGAGCATAGTAGCCGATACGCATGGTAAAAAAGCTCCTAAGAGATGAAGGCAGTCATTAATAGTCACGACATAAAGAAAAAAGGAAAGAACACTAGGGCGTGTCTTGGATGCTATCGCTGTCATCAACCGCTACTGCCTGCTCATATAAACGCAGATAACCATCGACCATCGCAGCGACTGAACAGAATTGCTCAGCGCGAGCACGACAGGCTGCTCGTGAAATATGCTGAATGTCAGCAAACGCTTGTATAAATGCCTTTTTATCTTTTTTGGGTACGATAATACCTGTCTGATGCGTGATAATCTCAGCACTGGCACCGACATCGAAGCCAATCACAGGTGTACCGCAAGCGAGGCTCTCAGCGAGCGTCAGACCATAAGGCTCATCCCAAGTACTGGTAAATAGCATGGCGGTGACTTGGCTTAACTGCTTGTTGATTTGCTTCTTACTTAAATGACCAACATAATCAAATAACGGCATATCGCTATTCCTATCTGCCTCTAATAGCGGTGCCACATAGTCATCGAAATACGCTTCATTACTTTTGGGACCTGCAATAATCAGGCGCTTGCCTGCTGCTTTGCAGTATTCCATCGCCAAATGCGTGCCCTTTTCAGGACAAATACGCCCGTACCAAAAATATGCTTCTTCAGCAATTGGGTTTGTATTGGCAGTAAATGAGTGGACATCGATGCCGTTATAGACCACATGCGAGGGCACAAACTCAGCAAACAACTGATGCTGATGACCACTGATCGCCGTAAACTGAGTCTGCGTACCCAGACGTAGCGTCAGTAGTGCCAGACGCAGCTGCGGAAAAATCGGCGTATGAAACGTGGTAAAAAACCGCGCGCCAAACACCTGCCCCATCATCATCGGCACATGGTGCAAGCTATGATTGTGTACCACATCTATCATCCCTTGCTCATCACGGCTAATGATATCGCGCAGCGCCTGCTGGTAGACCAGATACTGATACAGCTCCTCTCGGCTCATCTCTACTGACTCATGCTCATCGGCATAAACTGTTTTTTCAAATTCATCACGGGTCATAAAGGGTACTAGTGTGGCATGGGTTTGACTGTCCGCATGAGCGTAGAGCAACACCTGATGACCTTGCGCCACCAGCTCATCACAGATCAGCTGAGTGATCATCTCAAGACCACCTGCATAAGGCTGGGCAATGGGATATAACGAGTGAGCGATGATGGCAATACGTAGTGGGCTTCTTACTTTAATGTTTGCCCCATCGGTTGTCTCACACGCCGCCGGTGACTCAGGCAAGTCATATATTTTATCCATAACGATGTTAGGCATTTTAGCTTTTATATGACTATTTGGGTTAGTTTTGATAGAAGTCAGCATATGTCATCCGTTTATTATTTTATTATTCAGCTATATATTTTTTATTGGATCGGTGTTATTTGGACGCTTATTTTTAGTAATATTATCTCTAGCGGTATTTTTATTTTTAGCGATATTATTTTTAATCACACCGCTTTGGTTTACAGTGTTATTGATCTCGTCATACGTATCATGCTCATTAGCATAGCGGTCATCCACTTCAGGTGGATACCCATAATTATCAAAAGCCACTTTTGCTGACCATAGCTTGAGGACAGTGACCACAAGCGCACTGACAAATAACAAAGGCGAATACAGCGCTGATAGCGGTGAGGTCACGGCCAAAGTGATGACATTAAGTATGAGTAGCAGTTTTGGTAAGGCACAAACATTGGCCTGCCATACGCTGCGGCGGCTACTAATCACCGCCTGTTTGGGCGTACACACAAATGGCTTGTCGCGGCCCCACATCACAGGCCACCATGACAACGCGCCGATTTCCCAAAAGTTCAGATGCAGTGCCCACGCTCGTAGCTTATTGGTAAAGGTTGGCGTATTGGTAAAGGTTGGCGTAACGTGCTGAGCTACCTGCTGATTAAGCGGTGAGCGGTCTTGCGCATAGGCCCACAGCCGTCGCAACAAAAACACGCCATAAGCGGCATAAACCACATATAAGGGCGTAAGCAACATCGCCATATCCACCTGTGCGCCTATTACCAGTGCCGTCAGCACGATAATCAGCGTACAGACATGTAGCACGATAAAAATCCCCGTGAAATTAATCCAGGCACTCAGCTGCGAAAAATGCGCACGCATATACTGCAAACGCTCGCCCATCGTCTGGCTTACATTTGTATTTACGCTGCTATCAGCGGTTAGAGATGACGGCGTAACAAAGTAACGGTTGAGCACCTGTACATTGCCATATACCCAGCGCTGCCGCTGAGCGATCAGATCACACAGCGTGGTGGGCAACATACCGGTAGCAATCACCTTGGGTATAAAACGACTGTGCAGACCCATACGATGGAGCAGCACGCCCATTTGCGCATCTTCAGTAATGGACGCTCCTGACCAGCCGCCCAAACCCAATAAAGCATCTCGGCGTATCACCGCGTAAGTACCGGTAGATAACGCCCGCTGACGATTAAAAGATCGATATAAATGATGATTAAAATAATGATTTAATTCGCTATGGACATCCGCTTTATCTGCATCACGATAAAACTGCGGAAACTGCAATAAAGCATACTCAGGATACTCGTGGATCGCGCTGATAATGGCATCACGAGCATGTGGCAACGCCTGATAATCACTATCGACCACCACCACATGACTGGCGCTAGGGTTCATCAGTCCTAGCGCCAAGTTAAGCGCACCAGACTTAAACCCTGCCACCGCATCGATATGATAAAAATGCACATTGAGATGCGGCTCTAAGCCATGACAAAAATCTGCCAAAGGCTTATAAAGCTCACGCTTAGTATGGTTGTTATCTATGATTAAAATCTCATCGTCGGCCGCTTTGATGGCTAGTAGCGATTGTATGGTCGCAATCACTATTGTGGTAGGCTCAGCACGGGTCATCAACTGAAAGCTCAAGCGTATCGGCTGCGCGCCCTCTGCATGAGTCATCGCCTGACCGATAGTACTGACCGCATCGCCTGCTAGACGCTCCATCCGCTCAAATTTACCGACAGGTTGCATGCCATTGTTTGTGTCATTTTTTATACCCCTTTGGGTGTTTTGGCGGTAGGGCTTTAGGCAATCATTGCTACGTAGATGGCTGGTTACTTGCTCGTTTATATGGTTGTTTATATGGTTATTTATGTTTAATACAGGGTCTTTATACCAGCTGGTCTGCGCGCATTTGGAGGCTGATGGATAAGCGCCAAAGGCATGTGCCGCGCGATTGTTCATAGCTTCACGGCCATTATCGTTATGATTCTGACCAACGCTGCAAGCAAACCGCTCAGCATTTGGCGTATCCTGTATCACTGGATATAAGCCCGACATACCTGAGCGGCCATCAGAATAGACCTCCTTATTGACTGTCATGATTCATCCTTTGATAAATATATCGACATTGTCAGCGGCATCGTTTGCCCGCGATATGAATAATTGATGATATAAACCCGTGCGATAAACACTGAGATAATTGATGATAGTCAAAAATATCGGTGATAGTTATTTATAAACTGTCTAAAAAAACAGATTAATGTAACTTCAAGTAAAACATGTAAAAACTTTTATAAATTAATACTTTTTAATCCAAAAAACTTTAGCCGGCGTCTACTATAATCGATACACTCTAAAAATATCATAGCGCTACTGGGATAAATTTTGCGCAGCCTCTGGGAACGCAGCACGCAAGTAAAATTTATCCCAGTAGCGAGTTTAAACCCATAACAGTTTTACATTCAGCTAACTATACCTCGAGTTTACAACCAGTCTTTGCGCTCATAAATATTTTATACAGACAAAAAAATACCGCACTTATATATGATAAGTGCGGTATTTGACAGTGCCTCAGCAGCTAGAAGATGTTAGTTTAAGATACCATAAGCGCACAGTGCGTCCGCCACCCGTTTAAAGCCGACGATATTGGCCCCTGCCATATAGTCGATATAGCCGTTGTCCGTTTGACCATAGTTTGCTGATGCTTCAGCCGCGCCGTCATGGATGTTTTTCATGATGCGCTTTAGGCGCTCATCGATTTCTTCAAAGGTTTTGTATTGACGTACCGAGTTTTGTGACATCTCAAGACCTGAGACTGCCACGCCGCCTGCGTTTGCTGCCTTACCTGGCGCATAGTGCACACGGTGCAAACGGATATGATCGACTGCCTCTGCTGTCAGCGGCATGTTTGCGCCTTCGACGATATATCTGATGCCGTTTTCGACCATATGTTTGGCATCGTCTTCGTTGACTTCATTTTGTGTGGCTGATGGAATGGCGATATCACCTTTGATGTGCCAAGGCTTTTGCTGCGCGAACCACTCACCACCATAGACATCGACATAATCGCACAGTGGCTTACTCTGGGCTTTTTGCGCTTTTAGCCAATCGATTTTTTCTTGATTTAGGCCATTTGCATCATAGAGCGTCCCTTGTGAGTCGGAGACCGTCAGAACTGTCGCGCCTAGCATGCAGGCTTTTTCGGCGGCATGGAGCGAGACGTTGCCTGCCCCTGACACCAGTACTTTTTTGCCTTCGATACTTTCGTTTTGAGCAGCGAGCATGTTTTCTAAGAAGTACACCGCACCGTAGCCTGTCGCTTCTGTGCGCATCAAACTACCACCGAATCCCACCCCC